>MGAO01000001.1:0-2136 GCA_001788215.1 Candidatus Roizmanbacteria bacterium RIFCSPLOWO2_01_FULL_40_14
CTCCTACTGTAGAAATAACAGCTAATTTCTGCTTTTTAATGAAGTCAAGAATAACTTGTTTTCTATCCATAAAGTCATTTTTCTATTGCTACAACTTTGACCTGCGTGAGTTCTGCGAATCCGAACTTACCATGTTCTCTGCCAATACCAGAGTCTTTATACCCGCCAAAAGGACTGCACGCATTAATGTAACTTGCCGCATTAATACTTACCATTCCAGCATCAATTCGTGATGCTATTTCTAATGCCTTTTCTTTATCCTTGGTATAGACATAAGAACCCAATCCGTATTTTGTATCATTAGCCATTGCTACAGCTTCTTCATCTGTTTCAAAAGACACAATTGGTAATACTGGACCAAACACTTCTTCTTGCCAAACACGCATATCTGTGGTGACATTGGTTAGCAAGGTTGGTTCGTAGAAAGCACCGCTTAATTTCTCTGGTCGCTTGCCCCCAGTTACTATTTTTGCTCCTTTATCTACAGCATCTTTCACTTGCTCCTCAAGCAGTTCTACTTGCCTCTTTGCTACTAGAGGTCCGATATCTGTGGCTTCATCTTCTGCATTTCCAACTCTGAGAGATTCTAATTTTTTCTTTAATCTCTCAACTACTTCATCGAATATACTTTTGTGAACGATGAGTCTTTTAAGAGCATCACACATTTGACCACAATTGGTAAATCTGTTCCCATAGATAACTTCGATTACCTCATCCAAATTTGCATCTGCAAAAACAACACCAGGAGCAGAGCCACCTAACTCACATACAACCTTTATAAATTTCTCTCCTCCAACTCGGTATAAATGTTTACCCACCTTTGTGCTACCCGTAAAGCTAATAAGGTTTATGTCTTGATGAGCAAGGAAGTCTCCTACAGTTCCATCTCCATATATTTCCAAGAACACACCTTGGGATAATCCAGCACTATTAATTGTTTCTTCAAGTAACTTACCAAACAGGGGGCACTCTTCCGAAGTCTTATAAACAACAGTGTTACCAACAATTAAGTTTTGCCCAGCACCCCATACAAAATTAGAGAGAGGGAAGTTCCAAGGAGTAATTACTGCTGCTGTTCCAAGAGGTTCATAGAAAACAGTTTGAGTCACCTTGCCATCTTCGTAAACAACTTCTGGAGATAAATATTTAGAGGCATTATCGAGATACCAACTAAAGAAGTTAATACCATCCTGGACATCTGCCTTGCTTTGGGAGATAGGCATACCCATTTCTTTTGCAGCAAGTTTGGCTAACTCATCTTTCCTTTCAGAGAGTTTATCTAACACCTTCCTTAACGCATTGACCCTACCTTCTAGTCCTAGCTCTTTCCATTCCTTCTTCACAGCATTAGCTTTTTTAACTTTATCCTTAATTTCTTCTTCGGAAGAGTACTCTACCTCACCCAGAGATTCATAATTCGAAGGATTGACAGAAACAATTTTATTTTTAGCCATAAAAAGATACCTTTTTGCTACCTGATTATACACCTTTGTGACCTATAAATGTATGGCTTTATATGAGAATTACTACTACTTCTTGAGGTGGTACTTACTTGTTTTCGTTGTCTCTTCATAGTTTTGCTTTTTCACCCATGATTTAGGGATTGGTTTATAAATTATCTGGAATAATCTAAGTAATCTCATGCCCTGTTCTTCTGCTTCAGCATCAGTAATATCTTTACCGAACTGCTTTTTGTAGATTGCTTTATATTCGCCAATCGCTTTCTTAGAAAGACTAGACACTTTTGCCCTGTCTCCCTTTCTTAAACTCCCAAGTTAAGTAACCAAAATATCGGGCAGTTTTTGGAAAGATAATTCTAATGAATAGATAAAATGTAAGAAGTAGTACTGCAATAATGACTAGAACCACAGCGATTCGGAGAATTATATCGCCTGTGGTTAAGTTCTCTGCTTGAGACCCAACTATATTAGGGATAGGGATAGGACTTGGACTTGGCCGAGTTTCCAGCCATTCTTCAGCAGATTGAATTGCAAGTTTATTCATGGTCTTTGGATTTTTAACTGTCGTTCAAATGCAGATATTTGGTCGTATAATCCATCTGCTTCATCTCCTAATGCTTGTAGCTTACTTTTGAAATCTTCAGGGTTGCATAGTCCTTTATTTAATACAAAGCAA
>MGAO01000001.1:2223-5530 GCA_001788215.1 Candidatus Roizmanbacteria bacterium RIFCSPLOWO2_01_FULL_40_14
CTTATTCTTTGATTCTCTCCCCATAAATAGAGGGACAAGCCAGAGGCCAAGAGTCCCCACAATACAATCAGAATAATAATCAAGTTTCTTTTGCTACTCATATCTAATAAAAAAGCAACCCCACTCTACTAAGGTTGCTCTCCGATAGCGGTCAAGCTCTACTTATAGTCGCCATCATCATATCAAATAAAATCCTTTGAGACAAGCTGTCCGAGGACATTGGCCGAGACTGTCAGTAACATTTATTCTGTATGGATAACAAAGAATGGGAGGTGCAGGCAGGCAAGTTCGGTAAGAAACTTGCAAAGTTGAGAAACGAGAAGAACAGTACACAGGAGAATCTCTCGTTTGAAGTAGGTGTTGACCGCACTTACATATCATTACTTGAGCGGGGATTACGGAATCCTACTCTCAAAAGACTTTGGCAGATTTCCAAAGTTTTGAAAGTGTCAATAACAGAACTGGTTACATTCTAATTCTTTTGCTTCTTCAAGGTACGGAAAGTTCTCATTTCCCTCCTGTTTGTCTACTAAATCTGAAAACTGCACGCATAAGTTATACTTTAAATATGGGAAAGCTCACAGGTCGTCAAAGTCTATTTGCCAAACACTATTCAATGGGCAAATCTGGTAAAAAAGCTGCAATACTTGCAGGATATAGTGCAAAGTCCGCAGAAGTAATAGCATCAGAGAACCTAAGGAAACCAGAGATTCTCAAGAAGGTTGAAGCAATCCTGGACAAAGCTGGCTTGAGTGATGAAGCATTGGCAAGACGGTTGCAGAAGGCTATTGATTCTGGTCTTGGCAAGCGAGCAAGTAACGCTGACGCACTCAAAGGAATCCGCATAGCACTTGAACTCAAAGATAGATTCCCCGATGCTCATAGCCGTGTTGAGGTAAATCAAAAAAGTGAGATAGAATTAAGCCTTCAAGGCCTGTCAGCAGAAGAACTTGAACAATATCTTGAAGATACCACCATTAAAACAAAAGAGGTATTGGAGCGGATTACAAAACGGCATCAGGCTTTAAAGGTTAAGGCAGAGGTAAACGAAGCCGTAGTGATGAGTGATGAAGTCCAAGTGCCAAAAGCAGTAGGCATACCAACAAGAATATCACCCTAAGTTCATACTTCATTGTCTGAAACAAATTACAATTTATCCCACCACAACGACCTAATCCTTGACTTTTAGTTATTAGATAGTTATAGTAGATTTGTAAGTCAAAAGAGACTTTCTCAAACAGGTGTCGTTGAGAAATAGTCGCATATTGTTTGACTGGTAAGACCACCCATGAATGAAATGTATCGTTCCTGGGTGTTTTTTATTAGCAAAAAAGCAATATGCAAAATCAACAAAATTCTCCTGTCTATAAATCTTCAGACCTATCACTTGTTTCTGCAATCTTGTCTACACACAAAGCAGAAATTGTTGGTAGCCAAAGAATAACTCCATATAAATTTGAATTTCTTCTTTACCCCTTGGATATTTGTCTTGAGTTGGAACGCCAGTACATAAATGGACAACTAATGGTGTCTGCAAAGGCTATCTCTGACAATGTTCGTTTGTTAAAGAGTCTGACAAAGGGAACTTGATTAAGGAGGAAATAAGCAAGAAGCAATATGAACATGAAGAAGCTCAATGGTTACAGAGTAAGTCATCGAAACAAATGGCTATTTATTCAGAATGGGATGCTATCGATTCAAGAACTCTCCTTATTAGAGTTTTATGCAGACATATTTGACTTTGATAAAAAACACCAATCATTTGGTCAATTTCCCGTAAACTTTGATGAAATTGCCAAGATTTTTCGCTGTTCCTCTTCTAATACCGTAAGAAATTGGCACGGAAAGTTGTTAAAACTAGGCTTCGTTAAAAAAACAGGGGCAAAAAACACCTATCAACTTTCATGCTTTCTTCGATATATCAGTCCTGGGGTCTGGGATGGAAAGGCTGCTGAATATGCAGAAGCTGAAAAAGACCAATCAATTGCAACTATCCTCCAAAATTTTGGAATAGACCTACAACAGGTTGAGGAAAAAGTCCAAATAATTGAAAAAGAATCTCAAGAATTAGGTACGAAATTACCTCCTAGAGCTCTAGGT
Source organism: Candidatus Roizmanbacteria bacterium RIFCSPLOWO2_01_FULL_40_14 (assembly GCA_001788215.1). Taxonomy (GTDB): domain Bacteria; phylum Patescibacteriota; class Microgenomatia; family 2-01-FULL-40-14; genus 2-01-FULL-40-14. Next base: position 4,324 of record MGAO01000001.1, read on the forward strand.
TCTTTTAAGGGTGAATCAGGGATTATTAAAAGAAAGAAAGTAATGATAAAACAAGAATTCAGAACTGAAGAAGAATATCAAAAAATGTATAGAGATAATCCTGAAAGTCTTACTCCTGAAGATATGAAATGGGTAGACGAGAATGTCAAAGAAGAAATTGAAGTTACTGAATCTAATGAGAAAAAAATTGTTGATATGTACTTTGATGGAGACTGGGGAAAATATAAAAAGAACTTAGTGTTAGAGGAGGTTCAAGATGGCGAAGAAGTATAAGAAAGATATAACTGTTACATACAGGTATGCAAAAACTCCAGAATCAGAGCAGGTATTGGAGCAAGTATTCGATAAGATTTTTTCTCACATTATACAGAGGCAAAAGCAATTAAAAGAGTATTTTAATTCGAATGCATTCAAAGAAGATTATAAGCGGTTGCAAAAAAGAAAAAGTATTTTGGTGGATTACTTATCTGTCCATTGACATTGATATTTATTTAGTGTAATTTATATTTAGTTATGATTATGGAAACATTTTTGACTGTTGAACAAGTTGCTTCAAAACTTCAAATTCATTGGCAAACCGTGCTGACTTACATTAAGTCTGGCAAATTAAGAGCTGTCAAACTTGGTAGAGGTTACAGAATTGACCCCCAAGATTTAGATAAGTTTATTGAATCTATAAAAACTAAGAAGCAATAGTCAAAAACCAATATGGATGAATTGAAATTGAAAAAAGTAGCAGCTTATTGTCGTGTATCAACCGAAAAGCAAGCTGATGAGCAAACTATCGATGTACAGAAGCGTTTCTTACAAGAATGGGCAGATGCCAACAATGCCATTATCACTCAATGGTATTTAGATGATGGATGGAGTGGGGACACATTAGATAGACCAGAACTAGATAATTTAAGAAGTGAGGTGGGGAGTGGGATTTGGGATGCGGTTGTCTTTATTGATAGGGATAGATTGGCCAGAACCCTTTCTTATCAGGAATATGTAATTCGAGAACTCCTTGAGAAGACTATAGATGTAATTTTTCTCAATAATCCACTTGCCGAAGATAAGCAAACTCGTGTTTTGCAACAAATGTATGGGATTGTTGCGGAAATGGAAAGAATAAATATCGCAGAACGCATGCGTAAGGGGAAGATTCACAAAGCAAAAAGCGGAAAGTTAATTGGACATCAAGCTCCGTATGGTTATAAATATC
>MGAO01000001.1:5596-5839 GCA_001788215.1 Candidatus Roizmanbacteria bacterium RIFCSPLOWO2_01_FULL_40_14
TGATATTCCATTGGGTAGCAGATGAAGGTTATTCAATGAGGCGAGTTGTTAAGGAACTTTACGAATTAGGCATTAAGCCTCCCAAAGGCAAAAGGGATAGTTGGCCAAAAAGTTCAATTGCTAGAATGCTTAACAGGGAAGATTATATTGGTATAAGTTATTACAACCGCAGAGAAGCAGTTGCTCCAAGAAATCCTATCAAGTTTGAGAAGTATAGGCGTGTTAAGAAAAGCAGTAGAAGGA
>MGAO01000001.1:5974-16735 GCA_001788215.1 Candidatus Roizmanbacteria bacterium RIFCSPLOWO2_01_FULL_40_14
ATGTGCAGCCAGAATATATAACTACCCAGTAGTTACTGATAAATGTAAGTATGAAGGAGTAAACGCAGAGATACTTGATGCAATGACATGGAACAAATTACTTGAGTTGCTTTCTCAAAAATCTCTTATTAAATCACAAGCTCAAAAATGGGGGGAGAAACAGGGCAAGACAGTTGATAAGTCCAAGGAGGGGTTAACACGCCTAAAATCAGCACTAGAGAAGCTCACAGATGAGGAAAAAAGATATACTAGAGCATTCGCTTCAAAGCTCATTGAGTTCGAGCATTACAAGAATGAAATGCAGGAGGTAAAAGCAAAAAGAGAAGCGATAGAATTAGAGATTAAAAACTTCGATGAAAGAGTCCCAGATGAAGCCGTAAATCTAGATAGCTTTGAAGATATTTGTGATACACTATATCACACTTTGAAGTATGCCCCAGCCTCCGATAGGCAGGAGTATATAAGAAATCTCATAGTATCTATTTATGTCGGAGAAAGGAGAAGTGCCCTAGTAAATGGCCATATTCCATTACTAGCACAGGCACAAAATGTAGGATATGAACCTATCGGTAGGTATCGTCGGTCTTCCGAACGCAGGGAAATCCACACTGTTTAATGCGCTCCTGAAAAAACAGGCGGCGTTGGCTGCCAATTATCCCTTTGCTACGATTGAACCAAACGTCGGTATTGTGCCGGTCCCGGATGAACGACTCGAAAAACTTGCCGATATTGTTGAAAAAGAAGAAGGAAAATATCCACCACTTGTGCCGGCAACCATTGAGTTTGTCGATATCGCAGGGCTCGTCAAGGGCGCTTCAAAAGGGGAGGGGTTAGGAAACCAATTCCTTTCACACATCCGAGAGGTCGATGTGATATGCCATGTTGTTCGGTATTTTAACGACCCCGACGTGGTCCATATCATGGGAGATGTTAATCCCAAACGCGACATTGAGATTATTGAAACAGAACTTGCTCTGGCTGATTTACAAACATTAGAAAAACAGAAAATGCCAAAAGGAGGCCAAAGTAAGGAAGAAATTGCAAGATGGAACCTTATTGAAAAAATAAAAAAGAATTTAAATAACAATGTCCCTGCACGTCGCACAATTATTTCCACGGAAGAACAGGGGAGCGTGCGGGATTTACAACTCTTAACCATGAAACCGGTCCTCTATGTATTTAATGTTTCTGAAGATCAACTCAGCATCACCACTCCGCCATCAGACTTCTCCCCCAGTATGGTCGTTGCCGCAAAAACAGAATCAGAACTTGCAGGTCTTTCCCCTACTGAACAGAGGGAATATTTGGACAGCCTTGGTATTAAACAATCAGGACTTGATCAAGTTATTTCAAAAGCATATGCACTACTCGGGCTTATTTCATTTTTAACTATGGGAGAAAAAGAAGTACGCGCCTGGACCATAATCCGCGGAATGCTTGCCCCCCAGGCAGCGGGTGTCATCCACACCGATTTTGAAAAATTATTTATAAAAGCAGACGTTATATCATATAACGATTTAATTGAAGTTGGCTTGCGGACAAAGGCGAAAGAAACAGGAAGACTTCGTTTGGAAGGCCGGGAATATATAGTAAAAGACGGTGATATTATTGAGTTCAAAATTGGGAAATAATTCTTCAGATCCTTCTTTTTTCAACATAAGTTGCTTTTCCGTCAGTCTATATGATAAAATATGACAAGGTATGATCAATCTTGAATTTTATGTCAGAAACGTTATCGCCAGAACCATCAGCTGCGGTAACTACTGCAGCGCCCACTGAAACCTTCTCGCAAGGAACAGATCTTTTTGTTCCAACGCCGTTTGAATCATCAATAATAAGTCCACCAGAAGCTCTTTCTCCCGCTATAGATTTTTCAGGCGGATCGTTTATTGGAAACGATAAAGCATCAGCGTTTACAGGCACCACCACACCCGTTCCCGAAATCGGCCCATTACCCGCACCATACGAAACAATTGTATTTCAGGAAGGGCCTGAAATGCCGGCGCCGAATCCATTAACGAGTACGATTTCACCACTGTTGCCGAAAGTGGGAAGTTTTACTGAGCCACTAGATAAATCATACGAATTGCCGTTTTTTAACACCGCATCAAAAAGAACTGAAAAACATGTGCCTGATGAAGTTTATGAAGAGATTCCACCTGGAGAACTTCCTTCACCACAGGAGGCAGTAGCGGCCGCACTGTCTCTACTTGGCTTCTTCAACAATGAAGATCCACATCAGAGCGAAATAAACTCGTCAATAGATGATTCCTTTGACATGCCAAAGCTACTTGAAGGAATTGAAGAACTGCTCGATGAGACATATAACCAACAGCAACAGCAGGCAATCCTTGATCAAACAATTGAGCAAACCGTACAAACACCTGCTTTGCAGGATTTACCAGCCGAATTTATCAATCCGATAGCTCAAACAGAACATGATACGGTTGCAGAAATACTAGAAGAAGCATCAGTTTCAGAAACAGTGGTAATTGAACAAGAACCTGCGTTATCTCCTGAGATTGAACATGCTGTCAAATATGTAGCGGCAAATGCAACGCATGCGAAGCAAACGCTTCTGGCGCTGAAAGAAATAAACTATCCCGAACCGGAGACAGTGCTCGAACAAATACTCACCTCTCAATTGGAAAATGTTGAACTGGAGGTCCAAACCGATCCACAAATAAGCGGTAAAGAATATGTTGCATTAGAAGAGCAAGTATCTTTTGTACTTAGAAATAAAAATAGTAAAGATATGGACATCGTCGTGATTGAGTGGGTGCGCGACGACGAAGCGCTCCACGAAAGAGAAAACGCCTTTTCTAATGCCACTAATAGAGCATATAAACACAATAAAGAAGTAAATGGTTCAGTGGTATTAAAATATTATGGCCCAACAAAATATCAAAAAAGCGAACCATTACAAGATAGTTCACGCGAGGATAATTCATTGACCGAAACGGTTAGAGAAGTAAGAAATATGAGACCTGCTCTAAAAAAAGAAGAAATGTTGAATAAGATATCAAAAACGACAGCAGAAAAACCACCGGTTAGATTGGCAGTAAAGGGCAAATCAGTGACTGATAAAGACGTTGAACGAGTATTTAAGGAACCGGCTTTCGACTTAAAGGTATTAATAAAGCAAATTATCGGGTAATGAGTACCGGTAAATTTAACGTCTACAATACCGACATTCATACACAACTTCAATAATTTTGAATTATATAGAAATTATAGCTTCTGATACAATATCTTCATGAAATACTTTATTCAAACATTCGGGTGCCAAGCGAACAAGGCTGACAGTGAACGCGTTGCAGCGGCTTTGGAAAATCGCGGTATGAAACAGGCACAAACAATTGAAGAGGCTGAACATATCGTGATTAACACGTGCATGATCAGAAAGTCTGCCGAAAATCGCGTGTACGGATTGGTAAACAATCTGAGAAAGCGGAATCCGAAACCGAAGATCGTCGTCACCGGATGCATGATTGGCATGGCAGTACGGGACAAATCAGGAAAGATGATTGAGACGTTAAGAAAGCGCATGCCGGCCGCTGATGAATTTTTGCCCATTGAAGAAGTGGGGTTTGACTTTGCTCCGCTACGAACTGATGAACAACATGCATGGATCCCCATCTCAAACGGATGTAATAATTACTGTACGTTTTGTGTGGTTCCCTATACCCGCGGCCGCGAGGTAAGCCGCCCGTTTGACGAAGTTATTGCTGAATGCCACCACTTGAAACTACATCACTACACGGGCGTTACGCTGATTGGACAGAATGTTAACTCGTACGGATCCGATCTTTTGATGGGTTCAGATAATATTCAAACCCACCGCGACCTCGAATCGTCATTTTTTAATCGGACCAATAAGAAGAAACTCTCTCGAGAACTTGGTCTTTCACAACAACCTGCCGGTTTACCCCGCCCCGTATTTGTAAAACATCTGGGAAGATTCCGCATCCCTACCCTCTTTCCCGCTCTCCTTGAACGTGTTGCGCGAATCGGATTTGAAAAAGTTGATTTTATCTCATCTAATCCTTGGGATTTTTCTGATGAGCTTATTGAGACAATTGCTCAAAACCCAAACATAACTAGACATATACACTTACCCATTCAGTCGGGTGATAATAATGTACTCAAACGAATGAACCGGTGGTATACGCGTGAAGAATATATGAATTTGGTTGACCGGATCAGGTCGCGGGTAAAAAACGTTTCCCTTTCGACCGATATTATCGTCGGCTTCTGCGGCGAAACAGATGAGGAGTTTGAAAACACGGTTGATTTAGTAAAGCGCGTCGGATTTTCAAAAGCATACGTTTCCCGCTATTCTGATCGTCCACTCACACAAGCACATCAGAAATTGGTAGACAATGTTCCCCACCCGATCAAGAAAAAGCGCTGGCAGATTTTGGAAGATTTGATAAATAAACCGAACTTGTTGAAAAGCAGTTAGATTATGCGAAGAAATATTCCTCTCATGTCCCCTGGGACACTACTGAACCCGTTTTGCTCGTCAAACTCCTCGACGAACAGACTACCATCAGATTCTCCAACAATATATGTCCTTCCAGTTTCTCCAGTTTCTTCACCAATTCCTTTAAAGGAATATAAACTTGCTGATTCCCCTGCAGGGTTTGTAGCAACACCAAATTTGACCGTTAAGTCCTCAATGCCGTCTGCAACAGCTCTTTTTCTTATTGCTGTCGTCCTAACTAGGATTCTTTGAAATGTCGGGTTTTGTGGATCTATTCTTGCGGCCTCTTCATAGAATTCTATAGAATCATCAAGATTGCCTTTTATTACAAGCAGACAATTACCTCTGTAGTTTGCATCTAGTGCAAGTGCCTGATCATTTGTTAATGTTACTATCTCCATAAGAGATGATATTATAGGTCTTTTATCCAAAAAGTCAAGTTTTATCTATGACTCGTTTGGTTTATGAATTCGCTATCATGTTAAAATGCTATTTTAATAGATAATGCTTTTTACAATACCATTATGAGCAACTCTCTTCTTGTCGTCTGTGGACCAACAGCAACCGGAAAAACAGAGTACGCACTTAAATTGGCAAAGGAAAAAAATGGCGAGCTTGTTTCGGCCGACAGCCGGCAAATTTATAAATATTTAGACATAGGAACAGGAAAAGATCTTCCTCAAAATACTAAATACCAAATACTAAATACAGAGCTCGGAATTGCTGATAAAAACTATTCTGTCGGTTATTATTTAGTTAACAACGTTCCCTTGTGGCTTTATGACGTTATTACTCCTGACCAACGATTCTCCGCGGCAGAATACGCACGACTTGCTCGAATTGTCATAAATGATATCTGGTCTCGAGGAAAACTACCCATTGTTGTTGGCGGAACGGGATTTTACATCAAGGCACTCGTTGGAGGGATTGATACGGAAGGAATCCCGCCTAACCAAAATCTGCGGAAAAAACTTGAAGATTGTTCAACAAGTCAATTACAAAAAACCCTACATTCACTAAATCCCCAAAAGCTTCAATCTATGAATCATTCTGACAAAAATAATCCCCGCCGCCTCGTCAGAGCCATAGAAATAGAAGAGTATAAAAAATTACAACCTCAAACTACAGGACTAAACAACTCAAGACAAATAACTAACAATGTAAATTTTATAGGACTTAATATACAGCGAGAAGAATTATTCAAACGAATTGATGAACGGGTTGAAAAACGAGTAGAGCAAGGAATTATTGATGAGATTAAAAACGTTTTGAAAATGGGATATGGTTGGGATTCGCCTGGACTTTACACCATCGGCTACAAAGAATGGCAACCATACTTTGAAGGAAAAGAAACAAAAGAAGCGGTAGTTCAAAAATGGAAGTTTAATGAACATTCATATGCTCGAAGGCAGCTGACTTGGTTTAAAAAGGATAAGAGAATCAAATGGATACCGGCGGTCACATAGTAAATCGACGAGTGTTTTGCTAGACTGATAAATATATGCAAATACCAATGGAATATAGAATTATGTTTGTGTTTGCGCTTATTATCGCTATTTTGTTAGCCGAGCGTCAATTTGCCTTTGACATTAAGCAGAGACTGAAGATGTTTGCAGGTTTTTTTATAGCGGTGTTTATAAGTCTTCTCATCGCCTATCACGCGCTAGAATCCGTGTCTGAGTATTTTCGCTCTATGAGGTAAAATGAGTTGGAAGGGTTTGTAAACTCATGGCGTTAGTGTATTAAACACTGCTCCAAATAGCCCGGCAACGTGCCGTTGTTGACGAACTTCTGTTAAAACTTCTTCTGTTAAATCTCCAGAGGCTTGGTGTCTCACTACCGTGTTATAAGCGCTTCCGTGAAAAGCTGTTTCCAGTCCAAATGCCCATCTTCTATATTTCGCTTTTTGTGTTGGGTCTTCGAGCGGATTTTCTTGAGCAGAGCCGTTTTGACGAGATTGATTAGTAAGTTCATTATTAAACAAAGCTGCTAATTTTTGAGGCTCTCTTGTACGCACACACTCATCTTCTGATAGTTTAGCGTCCGAACTCGCTGTTTTTGAAAGTTTATCGACTGCTTCAAGTAAAAAATGGTACGCAGCCTCATGGTCTGTAAATGTTTTGCTTGGTTCAAGAGGGATATTTGGGTCACCATCAAGTATTTTTATTGCCGTATCTAAATCATATGGCTTTTGTCTAGACCCTTCAAGATCTGGTCCTTTACCAACTACTTCTCCTGTTTGATTATCCATATAAAAATCCTATCATAGATTGTGAGCGTTGTAAATTAAAGTACTCACGAGTGTGCCAGAGAGAGGATTTGAACCTCCACGCTCTTACGAGCACACGCTCCTGAAGCGTGCCTGTCTGCCAATTTCAGCACTCTGGCATCAATTAACTTTCCGATGCCGAATTCTTTTAACAAACCAAATTGTCAGTATCACAGTAATTGCTGCGGCAACAATTACTGCTACGCCTATAGATGGTTGATTAGATTCGGACGATGCTGCGCTCCACTTTTCAAAAGATACTGTTCTTCCATATTGAAATCGACAAGAGCAGTCAGTTTGAAGCTCACAGCCTACCGGAATTTCCACATTAGAGGTAAGCGAGCAAGCATAAACATTCTTTATTAGGGTAGGCATGTCAAATTATTCGTCCTCCTTTGTTTGTGTTCGCCTTCTCGCTTATGGCGGGAAGCGTCTGGCGGGCGCGGCGCAATCTGTTTTTTTGTGCGCTTACCCAGAGTTGAACTGGGATCTGAGGCTCCGCAAGCCCCTGCTCTATCCAGTTAAGCTATAAGCGCGTGCAATTATATTATACCAGCCGGACGCCTGTTATGACGTGTGCTTTGTGTTTTGAGAATGTGAGGTTTCCTCAAGAGGAACGCTTTTTCTAAGCCAGTCGCCGATCTTTTCGATAAAATTCTTGAGGGGTTTTTCACGAAAAACAAGCCTGTCACGAAGAACAGTGTCAATTTCTTCTTTTTTATCGGTGGGGATAACCACATTAACCTCAGTCCCAAACTGGGTCAGCAACACTAACACGGTATTTTCGAGTTGTTTTTCAAACCAATATTGGAGTATTTCAGAAAACTTAAAAAAAGTATCTCCCACCCAAATACCTTTTGTGGTTATTTTATTAGACATTACCGGTGGTGGAACTGCGGCAAGGACATAGCTTAAAAAAACAATGGCCAGTATCGAACCTATTAATAACCACTCTCTTAAAAAGAGAGATATGACGACGAGAAGAAACGCGAGCGAAATAACGGTTTGAAAAAAAGTGCGATCTCTTTTTTTAAACGGTCGCGTCGGTGCCTCCCATGCAAAGAGCTCATCATGATTTATTTTCTCTTTTTTTGGTTTCATATATTCATTATACCGTAAAACAATAGAGATCTCACTCTTGCTATTTGTGGATAACTTTTGTATTATGTGCGTGTGTTATCCCCAGTATTATCTACATATAAAATATGGATGTTGACGGTTTGTGGAATTCAGTATTAGGAGAAATAGAACTTGAAGTAAGTCGCGGTCAATTTATATCTTTTTTCAAAAACACCCGACTCTCTACTTCTGGCGACAAACAAGGGTCGTTTATTATTCACTGTCCAAACCTAAATGACGCCACCATGCTTAAAACTCGCTACCTCACGCTGATCAAACGCATGCTTGAAGAGCGAATTCAACAACCGGTAAGTCTTCTTTTTAACGTCTCCCCACATCAACCACGGCAAGCTGAGTCTCCGGGTCCTTTGTTTGAATCAGTAATTTCGCATGAAAACGTCATAAGAAATGCTGGATTAAATCCAAACTATACATTTGAAAGTTTTGCGGTTTCTGACAGCAATCAAATGGCACATGCTGCGTCCCAAGCCGTTTCAACTAAATTAGGCCAAGCATATAACCCTTTATTTTTATGGGGGATAACGGGCGTCGGTAAAACACATCTTATGCAGGCTATTGGGCGTGAGGTGCTCTTAAAAAACCCGCAAACACAGGTAATTTACTGTACGGGTGAAGAGTTCACCAATGAAATTATTGAGGCAATCCGCACACGAACCTCGGGCATTTTTAAACGCAAATACCGCAACGCACAATTATTTATGGTAGATGATGTTCAATTTATCGCCGGAAAAGAATCGGTACAAACTGAATTTTTTCATACGTTTAATAGTATTTTAAACTCAGGCAGCCAGGTGGTATTAACTTCTGATAAACCGCCTTCTGCAATAAAGGAGCTTGAGACGCGCCTCCGTTCTCGTTTTGAAGGTGGGCTTATTATTGACATAACACCGCCAAACTTTGAGCTGAGAACCGCAATACTCCTCATTAAAGCTCAGTCACGCGGCATTAGTATTCCTATAGACGCGGCAAAATCACTTGCAGCGAATATTGAAGACGTCCGAGCAATTGAAGGAGCTTTGCTGAGATATAGTACTGAAGAAAGAAAAGGAACGCTTCCTTACGAAGCAGTTTCCCATATTCTTTCCCGCGCCCGTGGTGGAAAGCCTTTGGAAAAAAATGTTCGTCCAGATAAAATAATAGAATTATTTGCGGTCCATTTTGATTTAAAACCAGAATATATCACGGGAAAAAGTAGGAAAAAACAATTTACTGAACCAAGACAACTTCTTATGTATTTATTGAGGCATGAAATGGGTATTTCTTTTACTGAAATAGGAAAATTGTTGGGGGGTAGAGATCATACCACTATTATGCATGGCGTAGAAAAAATAACTTCTCTTCTGCCGAAAAAAGAGCATATACGTGAAGATCTTTCTCAAGTAAGACATCTTATATGGGGATAGAATAACAAGCTCGTTATCTACTTATCCACCAAATTGAACAACTTATCCACATTATTATCCACTTTTACTTACCTTTGTTTTCCCCTCTTGATTTCATACTTAGACAGTACCCTTGACAGCTAAATATAAAATTTGTACACTTATCCGCAACTCCTACTACTACTGCTACTAATATGAATATAGTTGTTTTACAAGAAAACTTATCTAACGCACTTACCCAAGGAAGTAAATTTCTTCCCTCAAAAACCAGTGCTGTTTCCGTAGTAAATAATTTTTTTCTTCAAGCATCAAAACGGCAAATTATACTTCGTGCAACCGATTTAGAAGCTACAACAACTATACAAATTCCTGGAAAAATAGAAGAGGAAGGAACCGTACTTCTTCCGGCAAAGACGACACAATCTCTTGTTTCATTGTTTTCCGGAGAAAAATTAATCATAAAAACGGATAAAAAAGGTGTGGTAGTTAAAGGGGAAAAATCCGAAACGATATTAAAAACAGCACCTGAAGAGATGTTTCCCTACGAAGAAACAACAGGGAAAAGTATTTTTTTAAAACTAACAGGGGAAGAACTGAAAGATATTATTAGGAAAATAGAATTTTCAGTATCTTCTGACGTGGCACGAGCAGTATTAACTGGTGTTTTATTTTCAAATAGTGATGCGGGTCTTACTATTGTTACCACCGATGGGTTTCGCCTTTCAGTGTATCAAAAAAAGCAGGTTACTACCGAATGGAAGGAAGATATTATTGTTCCGGTAAAAGCAGTGAGAGCTTTCGGTTCGTTGTTAGAGGAGGCTCAGGAGTCGTTAGAACTTCGTTTTTATCCAGAAGAAAAAAAACTATCAGCCTCAAAAAAAACAGAGTCTATTGTTACACGCCTCATTGAGGGATCTTTCCCTGATTATCATAAAATTATCCCTAGAAGTGCACAAACGACGATTGAGATTGACCGACTAGAATTTTTAAAGGCCGTTAAACTTGCTTCAATATTTGCGCGTGAATCAGCAAATATAATTAAAATGTCTATAAAAGGAAACGATTTAACCGTGTCTGCTAATGCTCCTCAAACCGGCGAAAATAAAACAGCGCTCTCGGTTAAGAAAACGGGTGAAGATCTTGATACGGCATTTAACTACCGGTTTTTAATCGACATTTTAAACGCCTCAGAAGAAGAAACACTCATGTTGGAATCAAATGGTTCTCTACAGCCGGGCGTCTTTCACTTTGGTAAAAAAGAAGAATACTTCCACATAATTATGCCGGTTCGACTGCAGGATTCAAAATAACACGATACTTGCCAGAAGTGCGGCGAGAAATGAGAGGAATAAAAATAAAAAGAAACGTACCGGATATTTCATAGAGCACCTGATGGGATAGGAGCATTGCTGATAACATTGGTGAAAAAAGAGTACATAATAAAGATTGTTAAACCAATTACGAGCCAAATTGACATATGATTT
>MGAO01000001.1:16817-19400 GCA_001788215.1 Candidatus Roizmanbacteria bacterium RIFCSPLOWO2_01_FULL_40_14
CTAATGCTTTCGATTTTCTTATTTGTTTTTTTAAGGCAAGACGTTTTAATTGTGTTGCTGCTAATTCTTCAGCGTTTAACGCAGTAGATGCAGCTTGTTTTGCGAAAAGACGACTTCCGACCGCTGACACTGCTCTTTTTCCAAGCGCAAGCGCCGCTCTTCCAATGGTTGAAAATATAGCAGGCATGTGATTAGTATATCAAACACGAGTGTGGGAAATTGATCTATTGATTAGGTGGTGGGCTTATTGGTGGAACATCAGATATTTCGGCTGCTTTGTTTTGCTGTTCCAATATTTCACTCGGTGTCGTGGTGACCAACTCATATTCCTCAGGCGATGCGACCACGCGAACGGCAACATGTGATGATCCTGCAAAGAACAATCCTTCTCCCACATCAGCTGATAGTAGTAAGTGTTTTTCTCCGCCTGAAAGGTAAAACGTCTCCGAGATTTTATCAATGGCAGCCGGTGATTGTTTGAGTAAAATTTGAATGGACGAATTAGTAACGATAGCTTTTCCATGGTCAGAATTAAGAAAGTCTTCAACGTCCTGGGTAATTGTTGTGAGACCGAGATAGTATTTGCGGGCCCGTTTTGCAATGCCATATAAAAAGTTAGCAGCGTCTTTCTGTTTCATCAGGTACCATGCCTCATCAACGATGAGAAGTCGTTTTTTGAGCGTTCTTTTGACCCGATTCCAAATAAAATCAAGAATGATAAACATAGCGATGGGTTTTAATTCTGATTCAAGGTCACGCACGCTAAACACCATAAAGGGGTTTTTAATATCCATATTGCTCTGTTGGTTAAAAATACCGGCGATTGAACCTTTGATAAATTTTTCAAGCCGGTTTGACAGGTTTTGAGCAAGAGGCTCTTCCATGCCTAAAAGTGCCTTGTACAAATCTTCCATAATAGGCGGCTCGTGTTGGTGAGTTGTAGGATCGTTGGTAATGCCTTTTTGCCGGTAGGTTAAAACTAATGCCTTGTCAATAATTGCTCCCTCCTCAGGTGTCAGGTCGCCCATAACTACGTTCATTAAGGAATGGAGAGAGAGCAATTTTAAACCGAGCGCGTTTTCTCCTTCTTCAGCAACTTGGGCAAGATCAAAGGGATTTATTTTAACCGGCGCCGAGAATGAGAATTCGACAAATTCTCCTCCAAAACTAATTGCGAGGTTTTTATACTCCCCCTCCGGATCAATAATAAATACTTCCGTATCAAACATAAGATAGCGGACACTCTCAAGCTTTACTAAAAATGATTTTCCTGAACCGGATTTTGCCAAGACGAGAGAATTGGCATTTTCTAAAGAAAACCGGTCAAAAATAACAAGACTGCCGTCGTGTTCATTGATGCCATAGAGCACTCCTCGATTTGAAGTGAGAGAAGCAGTGGTGAACGGGAACGTCGTGGCAAGAGACGTGGTGTCCATGTTACGCAGTACGTTCAGGCGATCGATTCCGAGCGGAAGCGTTGATTTAAAACCATCCTCTGCCTGAAGAGATGCGTGTTTTGATATCACCAACAACGATCCAAGAGATGACTCAACTTGCTTTGTCGTCTCATTGAGCTCTTTAACCGTCTCTGCGGGGACGGTGACGTATAGAGCAAATTGAAAAAATCGTTCAGCGCCTTTAGCAAGTTCTGCTTGAAGTGAAAGCGCATCATCAAGCTGCACCTGTACCTTCGGATCAACGACTTTGCCTCGTTTTATATCTGACTGAATGGTTGCTTCCATTTCAGCAATTTTACGGCGAAGATCATCTAATATTGCTTTGCTTTTTTCTGGATAAATAAACATAGATATAAACAGAGAGTGATCAAACGAAATCAGAGGCGCAAGCCAGTTAGGAGAAACAAATCGTGGGTATCCGACGACAAACAACGTTCGATAGAAAGACTCGTTGATTTTTAAATAATCAAAATCTACTTCTACAACAGACGGTGCCAATACATCACGGAGAGACACCAGGCCCTTGGCAAACGCTGCCCCTCCTTGGCCGTTTTTTTGCCCTGCCACAGCGGGATTTATTGGTTGACGTGCTGTTGTTTTTTTCTTTCCAAACATAATTACAACCTCCCTCCGGTTACCACGGGCTGTGCTACGTCTATAGGTACCCGTTCTCCCTCACTGCTTTCCGGATTATAAATGTCATAAAAAAACGATACGAGCGCTTGTGAATTTAATTGTATTGCTTTAAGACCGAGACGTGAGAGCTGTCTGATGACATGATCACGTTTTGGATACAGCGCAGCCTTTGCCCGTTCGAGAATATAATCTTTTTTATACGGCAGTTTTTTAGGCTTTGAAACCAGAGACCTTCCCGAGCTTTTGATTCCCAGTTCAAGCGTTGAGAACGGTATCACGATAAAAAAGCGTTTTTCCAGAACCTGATTATCTTTAACGAGAGAAAGTATAAATTGATGGTATGACGCCAGTTTTTCTTTTAACTTCTCTGATTTTTGTGTTACTTGAGACTGAGCAATATAGGTCAAATAATCTGAGATGTCCATCCTTTTGGACAAGATGCAAATCTGAACCGGAAACGAGAGTGAATTTAAAAATGCGGCGAAAGAAT
>MGAO01000002.1:0-5412 GCA_001788215.1 Candidatus Roizmanbacteria bacterium RIFCSPLOWO2_01_FULL_40_14
GCTCGTTATCTGGCTTGCCGGCGTAACCTATTTTCTTTTTCAAATTACACACCATTATAATAGTCTGGTTAGACTGACTGATCGAAGAACATTATCCAGTATGTTGGATAAATTGATTAGTCAAGCAAAAGGCAATCAGGACGGATTTATTCAGCTTGAGCAAAGAGTGAGAGAGCAAGAGAGAAAATCCCAGTTTCAGATTCAAAAAATAGGACTGTTACGCTATAATCCCTTTGCCGATACCGGCGGCGAACAAAGTTTTGTCGTGAGTTTGCTTGACCAAAATAATAGTGGTATTATCCTTACATCTCTACAAGGAAGAAGCGGTACACGCTGGTATGCCAAGCTGATTAAAAAGGGCAAAGGTATTGAATTTGACCTTTCAAAAGACGAGGAAGAAGCACTCAAAAAAGCAAAACAACTCTCATGAGCAATCAATCTAAAAACTACATATTTATCTTTATTGGTGCGTTGATTCTCTATCTGGTCAGTACGGGAGTTTCATATGCGTTATTTACGAACTTCGGGGCAAAACGGGAATCGGTATCTATCGATGAGAAAGTGGATGAGATTGTCGGCGATGAAAATTTTCAAGTTGACGAGTCTCTTCCTAAAACTGAAGCATGTCCGTTAAATGGAAAACTCTACACGAAACCTGAACGCGCCATTTGGGAAAAGCGCCGCCCTCTGGCGGTCATGCTTGAGAATTCAGTTGATGCCCGTCCCCAGTCTGGGATATCAAAAGCAGATATTATCTATGAAGCAGTAGCTGAAGGTGGTATTACCCGATTTATGGGATTGTTTTACTGCGGTGTTGCAGAAAAAACGGAGTTTGCCCCGGTACGATCCGCACGCACCTACTTTGTCGATTGGGTCTCAGAATATGACGCGCTCTATAATCACGTGGGCGGCGCCGGCGTTTGCAGTGATCCAACTGTTGACGAGCGGGCAAAGGCGCTGTGTCAGATTGATCGATACGGCATCAAAGATATGGATCAGTTCGGCATTAGTTTTCCCAGCTGCTATAGAAACCCTGACCGACTCGGCCGCCCGGTCGCCACAGAGCACCAAATGGTATGTGTCTCAAATAATCTGTTCGATATTGCCAAAGATCGTAATTGGACAAATGTGGACGAAGACGGTGTAACGTGGGATAAAAACTTTACCTCGTGGAAATTTGAAGATGAAGCTGACCCCGGCGACCGCGGAACCCTAGATCAAATAGATTTGTATTTCTGGAATGGGTATACCGACTTCGATGTCACGTGGGAATATGATGCCGTCCAAAATGTTTATAAACGCGTCAATGGCGGACAACCGCACAAAGACCTTGAGATTGATCAACAACTGACAGCAAAAAATGTGGTCATTCAGTTCTCTGAAGAAACAAGCGGTATCGACGAACATAAGCATCTTCTCTATGACACCATTGGATCCGATGATGCGTTAATTTTCCAGAATGGAGAAGTCATTGACGGAACCTGGTCAAAGCAATCAAGAACCGCGCGAACAAGATTCTTCGATGAAAATGGAAAAGAAATCCAATTTGTCCGAGGAGAAATTTGGATTGAAATTGTCCCTTCTGGAAATAAGGTAACGTATTAATCGTAGTGCCGATTATGAATAAGCATCTCCGTTTTGTCGTCCATGAACACCACGCAACTAGCCTTCATTGGGATTTTCGACTTGAAATGCCTGAAGATAGTAACGACTCTACAAGCACCATGATTTTAAAAAGCTGGGCAGTACCCAAGGGACCCCCCGAAAAACCAAACGAGAAACGATTGGCAATTCAAACACCCGATCACGCTATCGAATACATAGATTTTGAAGGAGAAATTGAAGAAGGAAATTACGGTGCTGGAAAAGTAACGATATGGGACAACGGCAATTATGAACTAGAGAAGCGGACCGATACTGAGTATAAATTTACTTTGAAAGGAAAAAGGTTAACAGGCTCTTATGCACTGTTTCATCCAAAAACGTTCCAAAATAATCAGTTTTTGTTTATAAAACATACTGATCAGTGATAGTCCTTTACCGTATCGTGAATTCCTAGTGGCTAACTACTAATGGTTAGTGGCTATTTTCAATATTGTTATCTCTCAGCCACTGTGCTATAACAAAGTCATGAATGACGTAACCTCCTTTTTTCCGCCGGTGAAAACAACTCCGCCCGAAAAGGCATCAGCAATTTTTAAGATATCTGTCATCGATGGTACACCCTTTGTCAATGAAACGCTCGAACATCGTCATATTAATCAGGCAGATTTAGTACCTCGCTACGAACTCAATTTTCCCAATGGAACTATTTGGCTATCTGATCTTTATTATTTGATCGACAACAGGATCGCAGTTATTGGGTATATTCAGATCGGTGATGATAATCCGGTCATCCGCTCATTTTACCGGAGTAAATCACAGGGAGTATGGCGGTTTTTACATGATTATACACTTAAAAACGGCGCATTCGATTGGCAGGCAAAAGGTCTTGAGCATGGACACATTACTGCCTGTCTTGCACTACAAAAGGCTTTTGAATTTATTGAAGAAGATAATATACCGAAATACATCGAATATCACGAGCTCATTTTTGCGGGAACGGCGCGGGAGCGGATCGGCAACGAGCAGTATGTTGGAACCTCTGGAAAACCAGAAGCTTTGAAAGGCAATTTTTATCCTGGTCCGGGAGATAGACTTGCTCCTGATGAAATATATTTTAATGACGAAAGCGAAGCGCCCGATTTCAAACATCATATTGCGTCGTGGTCAAAAAAATCAGATACGTACGGTACGATTTATGTCGATATCATCGCCTCTCATAATGGCCAGTTCTATTATATGTTTTGCAGAGATCCAAAAAAAAGAGCTTGGATTGCCATGGTTGAAAATACTGCGGGCAACTTGACATCGACCGGCATTAATAAACCGTGGATTTTAGCAGGTGATCTGGTAACTCCGGCCTATGAATACGAAGCACTCTCAAATAATTATGGTGACACAAACGATCGCAAAGGTCCCTACGTTGATATGTTTAACAATTATTTAAGCAAAATTAAGGTAATTCAAGAGTATTTACTACGTTCGGTGTAAACCGTAGGACAGGTGAGGTAACCGTCGGGTGAGAATTTTGTACATATCCATGTCAAATACGGGCTCTAGGGGAATCGATGATTGCTGTCGATTTGAAACCATTTGCCGTATCAAACACCACTTATCGACAATAAATGTCTCAACCAGTTCTTCATTATCATTTTTCTCAACAATTTTAATCGGTGCATCAAAGTACCACGGCTTTATTCTATTTTCAGCAAAGGCAAGCAAAAAGCGTGCATTATATTTTCTCGCTGGTTCCACTCCAATACAGGCTCCCCGACACTCTCCCAGATGATAAGAAAAACAGGAACCTTTTGATGCATCCATTCCTAGTATCTTTTCACATAACGAATACTTCTCACGCAAATAGACGAGAAAATTTTTCGCCCGTCTAAGAGACGGAAAAATACCGATGATATGATTGATATCATCCGGGTCAATATGAGTTAAGGTCTCAAGCACTGCTGAATCATATCCTGAGTCCGTCGTTATTTTTTTCAAAATAATAAGTTTTCGATTTCTTCTGAGTTGTCGGTTGTAAATGGGGTTTAGTTTTTTGACTAAATACGATTCTCGAATAAGCGCTCCCAATTCGCCTGCGGTCACTTCAAAATCAATACGGGCAATGTGTTTGACCATTTGCATTTGTTTTCCCGATTGATAATCACTTGAAAGATGGGAGAGGACGCGACTTCGAATATTGTTGCTTTTGCCGATATAAAGAAGATTCTCTTCTTTGTCGTAAAAAAAGTAGATGCCACTCGTTTCGGGAAGCGTATCGACGACTCCCGGATCAAGTTGGTTGGGAATAGTGGGACGCTTCTGAATATGATCAATAGCTACCGTAATTTTCTCGGGAGGAAATTCATGCATGATTTTTTGATAAAACTGCCATAACACCTGCGCATCGTCAAATGCCCGGTGCCTATGTTCACACGTAAATCCAAACCGGTTAATGAGGGCTGATAAATTATGTCTTCGATATCTGCTGTACAATCTCCTTGATAATTTTGCCGTACAGAGTTGTTTTGATGAAAACGAAATATCAAATCTTTTAAACTCATTTCGTAAAAACCCATAATCAAATCGGACATTATGTGCAACAAATACCGTATCTTTGAGCAGCTCATAAATAGTTGGATATATGTCTTCAAAAGCGGGAGCATCTTCAAGATATTCAGGAGTAATACCCGTCATAGATTGAATAAAAGGAGAAAAGGGTATGTGGGGATTAACGAGCTGATTGTATTGTTCAACAACCGTACTGTTTTCAACACGAATGATTCCAATGTCAATAATCCGGTCATACACGGGACTCATGCCGGTTGTTTCAATGTCGACAAAAGCGAGTTTTTGGGGCAGCATAGAAGTGTCGCACATCATACCTCTTTAATATAAAAAGTACAACGAAATTATGTAGTGATGCGATTTATCGCATCAAGATAAGGACGCCATAAATGGCGTCACTACAATTTTTCTATGATATAATTCCGGTATGAAAAAATCCGGAATCGCTATTGGTATTATTGCTGCACTGATTGTTCTGTTTTTCTATAACGCTTTTCAGCCAAAGTCAGAGAATACTGAAGAAGTTCATTATCATGCAGGTTTTATCGTATACAACAACAATGAGAAAGTTGATTTTTCAGATTTGAAATTTATGCATATCGAGCCCTGCAGTGAAAAAGAGGAAGAGCATGAAGAAGATGAACAAGAGGAAAAGGCACATTTGCATGATGGTATTGGAAATGTTGTGCATGTCCATCGAAACAACGCTTACTGGCGTGATTTATTTACCAATATTGGTTACGAATTGGAAGAACCGGTCACCGGTTATATAGATGGCGCTCTGGTAGAAAACATTTTAGATAAGAAAATACAACCTTACCAAAGTGTTGTTATTTTTACGGGAAAAAATATGAATGTAGAGGAAAAACTCAATGATTCCACTACCCGGGAACAAATCGAGACGGCAGAACAGAAAACAGAGTCGTGTTGATAGACTAACCACATGAAAAAGAAAATCATTCTGCTCATACTGGTCATTTTGGGACTCATGCTGGGTGGCGGCATCACCTCTCTTATCAAGAGATATAATATGATTG
The DNA here is from genome assembly GCA_001788215.1 of Candidatus Roizmanbacteria bacterium RIFCSPLOWO2_01_FULL_40_14. Classification (GTDB taxonomy): domain Bacteria; phylum Patescibacteriota; class Microgenomatia; family 2-01-FULL-40-14; genus 2-01-FULL-40-14. Next base: position 5,202 of record MGAO01000002.1, read on the forward strand.
TCGTTAAGCCAACTACCGTCAGAAAAATCTTTGATCGTTCAACACCAACTCCCACACCCGACCCTCTTTCCCCATACAGTATTTTGCTCATGGGGTATGGCGGCGGCGGGCACGACGGTGGCTATTTAACCGATACGATGATCGTAGCTCATATTCGTCCGCGTGAGTCGGCAATAGATTTAATTTCTCTTCCGCGTGATATGTGGGTTCC
>MGAO01000002.1:5425-20663 GCA_001788215.1 Candidatus Roizmanbacteria bacterium RIFCSPLOWO2_01_FULL_40_14
CCAAAATCAATACCGTGACCGTCCGGAACGCTATACGGGTGATGCGGGCGGTGGAGAATTGGCAAAATATGCCGCAGAATATATTACCGGTTTACCCGTCCGGTATTTTGCAATCTTGAGTTTTGCCGGATTTGAAGAAAGTATTGATACCCTTGGTGGTATCGATGTTACTATTCCTCACACATTTGAAGATACGTTATATCCCCTTGAGGAGGAAAAAGGGAATGATTGTGAAAAAACACCTGAGGAAATTGAAGAGATAACAGCCACCATGTCGGGAGATTTACTGGAAGAACAGTTTCCGTGCCGATATGAAACGGTTTTCTTTGAAAAAGGTACTGAGCACATGGATGGAATACGAGCACTGAAATTTGTCCGCTCACGGAAATCAAAAACGTACGGGGGAGATTATAACCGGTCACTCAGGCAGTTGGCTCTTCTTGAAGCAATTAAAGAAAAAGTAATTTCAATAAACTTCATTCCGAAAATAATTCCGTTTATGAATTCTCTGACGCGCGATATGCAGACTGACATGGGTGCGGGCGATTTTAAGACTATAGTAGATACGCATCCAAAGCTTCAAGAATTTACCATTAAAACTATCTCATTAACAGATGATAATGTACTTGTTGAATCACGAAGTGATAACGGACAATATATATTAGTGCCGAAAGAAAGTGAAGATGACTGGACGAGCGTACATGAGTATATACAGAGGGAGATTGGATCAAATAATCAATAGTAATTTTTCTTATAGACACAAACAGTATAATCAAATTACATGAAATTAAATGGAAAGTATGCATTTATTACTGGCGCTTCTTCGAGTATTGGACGTGCAATTGCTGTTGCATTGGCAAAAGAGGGAGCTTTTACTGCATTAACGGCTAGAAATAAAACAAACCTCAAAAAAACATTAGAATCAGTTAAAAAGGTCGGCGGAAAAGGAACTATTATTCCAGCTGATTTAAGCAATAGTTATTCGTTAAGTGCATTGATTGAAACCATAACAATAGAAACAGAGCAAGTTGACATTTTGGTAAATGTTGCAGGCATTTGGCATGGAAAAGAGGAAGTATACGCAGGAAAAGATTTTGAAACATTTTCACGCAACGTTGTTCTTAATACATTAAATGTAGGAATAGTCACTCCCACTTTACTTATTCATGCATTTATTCCCAAGATACCAAAGTTCGGAAAGATAATTAACATTTCAGGAACATTTGAAAATGGCGCAAAAGGATGGCTCCCTTACTTTATATCTAAAAGAGCTATAGAGGATGTAACAGTAGGTTTAGCAGAAGAGTTAAAAGATAAACAAATACAAGTTAATGCCATATCTCCTTCGGATACAGCAACTGAAGCGTATGCAAAATACTTTCCGCAGTATATGGACGAAGCGATCGATCCAAAAGAAATTGCAAAATTTACAACGTATTTATGCTCAGAGAAAGCAAATAATATAACAGGAGAAGTTTTTGTACTAAAGAAAGATAAGAAACCTTATAAGGGGTATCACCGATAAGTTACTTCAACTTACTCGTCTCCACGTGGAGGGTTTTCTTCCGAAGCTGGGGAGAATATTTCATGAGCTTTATTTTCTCTTTGGTATTATTTTTATTTTTGCTAGTAATGTAATTGATCACGCCTGACTCAGAGCACTTAAGCCCAATGACATTTCGTGGTCCTTTTTTCTTTGATGCCATAGTTTATAAAGTAAATAATTAACCTTGACGTGCTTTACGTCTCGGATTTCGCTTATTAATACGAAATAGCTTTCCGCGGCGCATTACAATCTTATCGCCTTTCTTCGGATCTGAATCGGACAGTGAGTTTTTTACTTTCATAAGGGATTATTATATCACAGAATCGAAGCAAAACCGGTAACAACAATTATCCTTCTCCTGTTTACCTGGTAAACTTGAGTAGAAAGATTTGTTTTACGGTAAGCTTATACCTATCAAATCCTACTTCTTAACAAAGTAGTTATAGGCAGTGGCAAATACGTAGCCTATCAACCATCCTCCTGTCGTTGAGGTGACTAACCCGAGAATAAATGAGCCAACCGTAACATTAGAGGTATAAATTTTGCTCAAATCCAAGCCATGGAACCACGATTGAGCAATAGTCATAGATACATTTGAAAATAACAGAACCCCCAACGCACATACGATATAGATTACCGCAACCGTTACGGCAGTTGCTTTGGCAGTTCCCTGTACATCATGTTTCATATATATTCACCTCCCCAGTTCCCACATAAAATTACGCTCTGCAATTCCCCCAATATCTTTTATTACTAATAATACAGTATTCTGTTTTGAAGAGATAGGGTTAAATGAAAGCACTCCTTCTCGGTGGTCTGCCGGCAGTTAGACAATAGAAAGTTTTGCCTTTCGAAGTGCCATGGCATTTACTACTACAACAACTGAAGACAAACTCATGGCGATTGCTCCCACTTCCGGCGTCAAGTGAATGCCGAACGGAATAAATAATCCTGCCGCGGCTGGTATCGCGATCACATTGTATCCTAATGCCCACAAGAGATTCTCTATCATTTTTCGGTATACTTTTCGGGAGAGAATAATTAATCGCACAATATCTCCCGGATTGCTTTGGGTTAATACAACATCCCCTGCTTCAACGGCTATATCAGTTCCCGCACCAATTGCCACCCCGACATGCGCGGCAGTCAATGCCGGCGCATCATTGACCCCGTCTCCTACCATAACGACGATATGGCCATCATTTTGCAAAGACTTAACATGTTTGAATTTATCTTCAGGGAGAACTTGAGCAAAAACGGTGTCGATGCCGATTTCATCGGCGACAGAGGCAGCAACGTCTGTATTGTCCCCGGTTAACATAGCCACTTTTAACCTGAGATTATGTAAGTCGTTTACCGCCTTTTTAGATTCATTTTTAACCGTGTCGGCAAGACTAAATGATGCAATATGCTTCCCGTCTATAGCAACATAACCGATCGTTTGTCCCTGTTTCTGCCATCCTTGTGTATCTTTGTCCAACTCAGCACACATCATAATCTTTTGGTTAATCATGAAATCTCTCGTCCCAATATAAACATCATGAGTATCAATCTTTCCAAATATCCCTTTTCCAGCAATATTCTTAATAGTGCTGAAAGATAACTCTTTGACCTTTTTTTCTTTCTTAAGTTTTTCAGCAACTTCAAGAGCAATAACATGAGAAGAGGCATTTTCAAGCGTCAAGACAATAGATTTAATATATTGTTCAACGGTCGTGCTCCGGGGTAATTTCAGCTGAAGCGATTTTGATGCTTCCTGAACATTTTGCATAATTTTAAAATTTTTAAGCTCTGGTTTTCCTTTGGTTAATGTCCCTGTTTTGTCAAATACCACGTAATCTGCTTTTTTAATAACCTCAAGTTTTGCCATATTTTTAATAAATATGCCGTTTTTCAAAGATAACCGCTGAGCAATCGTTGAAACCGTCGGAATAGCAAGACCTAACGCATGCGGACAGGCAATAACTAAAACGGTAATAGCAAGTGTTACGGCAAATACAACGGTCTCACCAATAACCAATGTCCATGTTAATAACGTCGCCAGTGAAACGGTAAGGGCTATAAACGTGAGCCATCGTGCCGCACGATCCGCCAATCGTTGCGCACTTGGTTTACTGTTTCGGGCTTCGGAAATGAGTTTTTGAATCTGTCCAATCGTCGAATCTTCGCCTATCTTCTCAATACGAATTTCTACGGTACTGTCCATACAGATGGCACCGGCTATCGCTTTGTCCTGTTCTTTCTTTTCAACTGGTTTTGATTCGCCCGATAGATGCGATTCATTAAAGCTCGCCATTCCTTTTATAATCACGCCGTCTGCCGGAACCTTCTCACCGGGTTTTACAATAATAATATCGTCCTTTTTTAGTTCATCTATTGCAACTCTTTCTGTTTGATCATGTGCTTGCCCTGAGCGAAGTCGAAGGGCTTCTTTTGGTAATAGTTTTGCTACTTCTTTGAGTGCATCACCGGCAGCGGATGATGATCGTGCCTCAAGATAGTGTCCAAATAATAGAACCCAAATCAGAGTAGAAATCTCAAGATAAAACTCTACTTCAAGTTGTGGAAGAAACGTTGACACGACAGAAAATAAATATCCGGCGCCGACTGCTATGGAAACGAGCGTCATCATGCCATATTTTTTTGCCATGATTTCGTGACGCGCATGTTCAAAAAATATGAGACTGAAATAAAATATGGCGCTTGCAATGCTGAGTAATAGATAGGATCTATACGCAAAATCAGGAATGCCCAAGAAATCAACACCGAGAGGACTCAATAATACGAGCGGAACAAGCAGCACCGTAACAATGTAAAACCTTCTGAGGAAATTCTGAACTGCCTCGGGACTCGTCATCATAGATGCATGATCGTGATGGTTGTGGTGACCGAGATCTTTATCCCGAGGAGCTTTTGCGACGAGGGACATCCCGCCACATTTCGGGCAAGTTCCCGGATGATCTTGCACAACTTCAGGATGCATGGGACAGGTATACTGTGTCTTCGCTTTTTCCATATAATTATTTTGAATGACTGCGAATTAATTTATAAATAACAAAACCGAACACGACTATAAACAATATATCAATGATGAAAAATCTACTCGTAACGGCTGAAACAGAAAGAGCGATGGACTGTATGTATTGAGCACTGGCTGACTGTGCAGTACTCATACCCGTTTTTCCCATGATCGTTAATATATACATGGCAAGACCCGCACTGAAAAATACGAAAAAGGCGATCACGTTGCCCACGGTGATTTGATATTCTTTAGAACCGATCGTTACTTTTTTAACCTGTTTCTTAATCCACGGTTTTTCTAAGATATTTCTGTCTTTGATAAAAAATGAAGCAATATAGAGAGGCGTTACCATACCGAATACATAAAACACACCGACGAGAAGTGATTGAACAAGTGTGGGTGAAAACGCAGAAAGTGTTATAACACCAAGCAAAACTGGCGCACAACACGATGATGTTATTCCGGAAACCAGTCCTAACAAAAAAGTTGACGATACATCGTTTTTATTTTTAATCTGTATGCCAAGCTGCGGCATGGGAAGTTTTAATCCGAGAAGAGATATAAAAGCAATAACAATCATGAGAAAACTGCCAAATATATACATTTGGTCATGTAGACGAAAGAAAAATGTTGAAAGAGCTCTGGCTCCCAATACAATAGGCAGCATGATAGTGAGTATCCCGAGAGAATATACAAACGTCATACCAAGAATGGTATTTCGTTCTTTAAATACGTTGCCGATATAGGCCGGAAATAAATAGGAAATGCAGCAAGGGGCAAATAGTGCAACAATCCCGGCGATATACGCGGCCACGAGCGATATTTGAAAGATAGTATTTGTTTCCATGTTTATTAGTTCTTAACAACCATTGCCGTAATTTCTGCCGTAACTTTTTGAAAATTGCTATTATTTGTTTCTATATAAATAGTCCGTGTCAAATCGCCTAAATCCGTATCATCCTTATGAACTGCCGGGTCAAATGAGACGTTGACTCTGGTACTTTCATACGGGGCAAGAGATTTCTTCTCAACTTCTGCTTGAGTACATCCACACGACGTTGACACGTTCGTAATCTCAACAGGATCGGGAGTAAAATTAGTCAGCGTAAATTCTGTTTTCGCAACATCACCGTATATAACGGTGCCTAAGTCCTGTGTTTCCGGCGTTATAACAATTATCTCTACCTGTTGTTTATAAAGATCGGTGCCGCCTTCCAGATCATATATCGTCGTGTATCCAAGCGAGGCGAGTGTCTCACTCGCTTGCCTACTCATATTTCCTGAGCGGCAATAGACCAAAATTGGTGTCGTTTTATCTGATGGTAATTGATCAGTATGTTTTTCTATTTCGTTGTAGGGTATAAATGCATCTGTTCCGGGAATATGCGTTTGCTCAGGAATGTGAACATCGAGAAGAAACGCATTTTCCTGTTTCGCCAGTTCACTAAATCGTGATGAATCAACCTGTTCGATAGAAGACGTTTGTTCATGAGTAATATCGTTTTTGTTCTGTCTCGTGAATAAAAAAACGCTGAATAGAACCAGCGTTATAAACAAAGCAGCTGCAATTTTGTAATTACGCACCACAACTTGCTCCTCCTGTTTGTGTCCCGGGAATAGTGCCAATTTGCTGTTTTATCTTTTGATATCCCATCGCAGAGCTAAAATCGGCGGACAGGGCTCGTTTTGGATCAACCTTACCCCACGATGTGTTTTCTTTTGTCTGAAAGTAATAGGCGAGATCAACATAGGTACTCGTAAACCAGTACGAGTTGAATGCTAAAGCAGCTTCATACATTTCCTCGTCAGAGTATCCATCTCGCGCCATGAGAGATAAGAGTCCTAAGATAGCCATGCCGTGGTTACAATCAGGAAAGGCGACAGAGTTTCCACAACAGGGACGATACACGTTTTCTGCTACGCGCATGACCTGTTCTTCCTGTTCTGACGTTAACGGAATAATTTCAGAAGATGCAAAGAGATCTTTTCCCGGTTTTACGCCCAATGTCCATCCACCCGTTGATGCAAAACCGCCCACATCGTTTTTGTATTCTGTCCCCATTACTCCATCGGTCAACACATTTGATTGATCAGTCAGTCCCAGTGCCCAGAGTGTGTTTACCCAGAAATAGGCATTTTCTCGATTGATGGTAATGGTATCCATATTTGATTCGGTAAGATAGGCAAGAAGTTGTTTGTCTTTCTCAGACGTATAATTTTGTGTGTATTTCTGCAGGTCGATACCACCCGCAGAAACCAACTCCTTCCCCGTATCACCCCAGGAGATCTTAACCGTATATCCTTCGTGAGGTGCAACTAGTGCCATAAGATCATTGACTGTTGTCTGAGAATTTGCAGAAGATAAAACTTCTTTCTCTAATCCGATCCGCTCATTTATATTAAATAAATTGTAATAATTAACTATGTATCCCACCGCAAATGCAGCGCCAATCCATACGAGCATTACCATGTTCTTTGCTGAGAAAAAATTACGCATCATTTATAGTACCTGTGCCGTAAGGCTAAATTCTAATTGTTGATTGTCAGGATCATTTGTTTCAACAATGACTTGCCGAGTAATTGGTCCGACTCCGCTCGGTCCATGAAATGCCGGGTCGAATGTCACGGTGAGATCAGCCGATTCTCCGGGCAAAACTGACAGAGAATAATTCGATTTTTCGTGCATACCAAAATCGGGTGATGTCTGACCATTATAGGTAAGTTTTGCCGTCGTACACATGCATGAGGTAGCAATATTTTGAAGTGTAAGAGAGCTTGACCCGTTGTTTTTGATAGGAAATGTCTGTGAAACGGTACCATTATTAATGTCTATTTCTCCCCAGTCATAAGAAGTCTTTTCAACCAACACGTCAACTTTCTCGTCGGAAACTACATCCGCTCCCGGAGAATATTTTGATGCAATTACGGCACCACCGAACAGAATAATTGCTGAAATAAATGCAATACTGATAATAATTTTCTTCTCTTGCATAGTTAATTTATGAATTTTTCCGGGCGTTTTTTAAACTCTTTCATACATCCTGATGCACAAAAATAATATTTTGTTCTGTTGACACTATATGCATATGACGCTGTTTTCGGCGACAACCGCATGCCACAAACGGGATCATGGGTAAGGGGAACCAGTGATGTCATTCCAATGGACAGCTCCCGGGAAAACTCGCTGTCTTTATGTTGTTCTAAAAGAATTTCGCGCATCAAATCACTTGCCTTTATAAAATTAAAATGAGCAATTGAATAGTATATATTTTTTCCTTCTTTTCTCGTCTGGGTAACACCCGCATCACGTAGAATCATGAGATGCTGACTTAAGTTTGCTTGAGGAAGATCGAGCATGGTTTGGATATCAGAAACTGATAGCTGTTTATCTCGAAGCAATTGAACAACTTCCAATCGCTTCGGATGGGCCAATGCTTTTAACAGTTTTGCATGGAGTTTAAATATTTGTTCGTACATATTCGATCTTTCGAATATATTATACGTCTCAATTTTTGTCAAGAGATAAACCGAGGAAAACAATTTGCCTTACATAAGCGCATTGCTAATCTACATACCAGAATACAATCTCTTTCTGAGAAATATCTGAGGAACTGTTATCCAACCATATGCTCGACACTTCCTGGGACGGTCGGATAGACATACAGAGGTTTTTTAATGTCCTCTGCCGTCATTTTATGTTGCAGGGCAAACGCAAAAAAGTTAATGAGAGCATCTGCTTGCTCGCCCAAGATATGTGCACCAATAATTTTTCCTGTTTTCTTTTGGACGAGTAGTTTATACGCGCTAAGAAACCACCGATCGGTTTTATTGAAATGCACATCAAAATCAAGACCTTTTGCGCGTGCGCGCTCTTCGGTATACCCTACTTGAGCAAGATGCGGGATTGTAAATACGACAGAGGGAACAAAGGTATAGTCGGGAATACGTTGTTTTGTTTTGTGAAGTAGGTTATACGCTGCTATTTTTCCTTCACGGATTTCTACCGAAGTAAGCATCGGGCCGGTATCTGCCGCGTCGCCTGCCGCAGAAACATGCGGGTTTGAAACACTTTGTAGATATTTTGTGACGACAATACCATTTTTTGAATACTGAATATTTCCTACCGGTAAATCAAAATCATCTATATCAGGAATTCTTCCGGCGCAGTGGACCACCAGATCTGCATTTTCTCTAATTTCTCTCCCCTCTTGCTGGGTAAAAACAACAGAGGATGATCCATGCTTCTCAACTTTAACTAAGGGACGATTTTTGTTGACCATAATTCCGATGTCTTCCGATGCTTTCACCAAAAGATCAACCAGATCAGGATCAAATTCTTTCAGAAGTACGGCACTTCTATGCAGAATCATGACTTCACTCCCGGCGCGGGCCGCAATATGCGCCAGTTCAAAAGAAATGTATCCGCCACCGATAAAAATAATGCGTTTGGGCAATTCAATTAGATTGAGAAATTCATCACTCGTTATTAAAAACTCGGCGCCTTGGATACTTAAAGGAGCAGGTTTTGATCCTGCCGAAATATGAATTGTTTTCGCATGTAAAATATCTTTATTAATTCTTATGGATGTCTCATCGATAAAACGAGCCACTCCTTGATAGGTGTCTATACCTATTTTATGAAACTGCTTCTCAAGATTTTTACTGATCGAATGAATATATTCCTGTTTCCATTCTTGCAATTCTTTCCAAGAAACGCGTCCACTTCCCAAGCGTACCCCTACATCATTCATCCGCCGCACACAATCAGCAATTTCCGCGCCAGTTACCAACATTTTCTGAGGGGTACACCCCTGGAGCGCACCGGTACCTTCTAGGGGGTGTTTGTCGATAACCGCAACTTTTTTTCCTTTTTTGGCTGCAGCAAATGCCACCGCTTTCCCGGCATCTCCTGAACCAATCACCACGATATCATAGTATTTCTCATCCATATAGGTTTAATTGTAACAGATGGGTTAAAGGCTCGCATCTTCAGTAACTTCTCAGATTCCATACGGTACAATAGTAAGGTGAGAATTCTCATTATTGAAGATGAGCGATTGATTGCCGACTCACTTGCTAAAGGTTTTAAACATGAATCCTACGCCGTCGATGTTGCCTATACCGGCACAGATGGTTTTGATATGGCAGTTGCGGAAGACTATGACTGTATTATCCTTGACCTAATGCTTCCCGGAATGGACGGCATAACGATTTGTAAAAAACTTCGCGAAGAAGAAAATGTCGTAACACCTATACTTATGCTCACGGCGAAATCAGAACTCGATGATAAAGTCGAAGGTCTTAATATAGGCGCTGATGATTACCTGACGAAACCCTTTGCATTTGAAGAACTACTTGCTCGAATACGGGCATTAACGAGACGGCCTAAAAAGTTCAGCGGCACGACGATAACTGTAGATGATCTTTCAATTAATACGAATAATTATAACGTAGTACGTAGCGGAAAAGAAATTAAATTATCCAAAACAGAATATGCCCTGCTAGAATATCTTGCTCGAAATAAAAATCAATCTATGAGTAAAGAAAAAATAATCGAGCACGTCTGGAATTTTGATGCAGATGTCTTACCAAATACCGTAGAAGTGTATATTGGCTACTTACGCAATAAAATAGACAAACCGTTCCCTCAGTCAAAACAACTTATTCAAACAGTAAGAGGGTTTGGATATAAGATAGGGAATTAATTTCATGTTAAACATTTTTCAATCAGCCCGTATAAAGTTAACGCTCTGGTATCTTCTCATTATTGCAACGATTAGCGGTGTTTTCAGCGTCGTGATTTACCAGGGTATTGTCCGTGAAATTGAGCAAGGATATTACCGCGTAGAGGCACGATTTATCGATGAGCAGTTAGTGATAACTCCCCGCCAGGATTTACACACCCAAATTATTGCACAGAATATAAGTACAACAAAACAGCGGGTTCAAATCTTATTGCTCTATGCCAATGGTGTTATTTTAATCGTATCAGGAGCAATCGCGTATTATCTTGCGGGTCAGACGCTGGAACCTATTGCGCATGCCATGTCTGAGCAAAAACGATTTATCGAAGACGCTTCTCACGAATTGAAAACTCCTCTGACGGCGCTCAAAACCGCTGTGGAAGTCGCCCTTCGTGACCATACGTTGACAAAAAAAGAAGTAACAAACGTTTTGGAAGATAATTTATTGGCCGTTAATACCCTGCAAGTTTTAACTGAAGACATGCTGCACTTGTCACGCTACAATCAAAAGCAAATTGATAAATCTTCTGTCCCCCTGGATAAAATTATTTTAAAGATCATTAAAACATTCACTCCTCTTGCAAAGAAAAAACGGATAAGCGTCAAAAAAGAACTGGTTCCCGTAATAATTACAGCTCGTTCTTCAGATATGGAAAAGCTCTTTTCAGCAATCGTAGAAAATGCACTTGCCTATACATCGGAAGGCGGCACCATAGATATTTACATGAAGAAAAAAAGGTCAATCGCAGAAGTTGATATTACCGATACGGGCATTGGTATTTCAAAAAATGATCTTCCTCATATTTTTGACCGGTTTTACCGGGCAGATCAAGCACGATCAAAAAAAGATCATACTGGCTATGGTCTCGGGCTCCCCATTGCAAAACAGATTATTACTCAATATGATGGCTCTGTAGAAATAAAGAGCAAAGAGAATGTCGGCACATTGGTACGGATAACACTGCCGCGGGAGGAAGAATAATGATCCTCTCAGCCATTTCTCAAATTATGCCGCTATACTGTTTTTGAGTCGTTACCGTAGACAAAACACCCTCCGATTCGGAAGGTGTTTTGTTTAGTTTTTTATATAGAGACGGACATTCCCCTTTTCCTTCACCGGTTTCCAATGCGGAAATTGATAATTGTTTGATACAACCCGTGCCCCTTTTTTTAATTCCGCGAGTAATTTTTTTTCAAGACGATTCATCATATAGGTGACACCGTACACAAATATAACATCATAGTCAGAAACGTCTGTTTTCCACAAATTTTCTTTTTTAATTTCTGCATGATCTTCTAAATGCAATTCAGCAATTTTTTGCCGTGAAACACGAATCATGTGCACATGTAGTTCGACACCAACTGCGTAAGCGTCTTCTTGCGCCGCGGCAATGACCAGCCTTCCATCTCCAGAACCAAGATCTATCACCCGTTCTCCCGGATTAATAGCTGCATATTTCATCATGATTTTCATTTTTTCATCGGAACTGGGAACATAAATAGCGCCAAAATGAAGAGCGGGAAACAGTTCTATAAAAATCTTCTTAAATACAATACCAAATACAACTGCAGTAAGGCCGAGCAAAAAAAATGAAAAATATATCATGAAGATTTACCCTATAATTGCGGCGAGAATCGTAATTAACCCAAATAATATAACAAATTTTCCAAAGTTAATTTTTTGAGCAATGAGTAGAAGGACTTTAATTGAAGCGAGCCCGACGACAAAGGCGGTAACAATTCCTACGAGATGAGATGTGTCAATATTCTTTATCTCCGAAAAATTCAAGAGAATATTTCCTAAGAATATAATAGGAAGGCTCATTAAAAAACTGAGCCGCAGTGCCTCCACTTTTGTAAATTTTCTCAATATAAGTGCTGATACCGTAAGTCCGGAACGGGAAAAGCCAGGCAGAGCCGCAGCTGCTTGAGTCAGCCCTAAAATGATTCCATCTTTTATCGTTGCGTCTTTTTCTGTGCGCATACCAACTGATTTTGAATTAAGTTGTAGAATTCCGGTTCCTAATAGAAGTATCCCTGTTAAGAATGTTATGATCTTCCCCGTTGATTCAACAGAGTTTTGCGTTAAATTATCTGCAAGGGACAGGAGAAGAAATCCCAACCCGCCGCTTAGTATGGTGGTACAAATGAGAAATCCAGCGAGTGATCCTTTTTTACTTAGTATTGTTTTGGGAGAGGATATTGTTTTTTTAACAATGACAACTATATCCTTCCAAAAATAAACTAAAGCGGAAAAAAAGGTGCCAATATGGAGAAGCAATGCACCTTCTATAAGTTCGCTTAAACTGTCTGTGGATCCAAAAAAATTAACTTTCGTTAAAATAAGAATTGCTTTTGATGACACGGGGAGCCATTCGGTAATTCCTTGAATGAATCCGAGAATAAACATTTCAAACATATTGTCATATTTTAACAGAAAAATCTGGTATAGTACTCGTATGAATATCACCAATATCATAAAATCAGCAAAAACAATAGCCGTAGTAGGCCTTTCCGACAAACCAGAACGGTACAGCTATCAAGTCGCTGAGTATTTACAAAAACATGGTTACCGAATTATCCCGATCAATCCAAATGTCACTGAAGTTCTCGGTGAGACCTCGTATCCCGACCTTCTATCTATTCCGAAAGAAACATCCATCGATATTGTCGATATTTTTCGCCGATCAGAACTGGTGCGACCGCATGTGAAAGAAGCAGTAAAACGCGGAGATGCAAAACTGATATGGATGCAGGAAGGCGTTGAAAATGAAGAAGCAAAGAAAATAGCTGAAGAGAGCGGTATAGCAGTGGTTATGAATGCGTGTTTGATGGTACAACATAAAAATAATGAGCAACAAAACAGAACAACTTAAAAAAATACTCGATCAGATATGGAAATTAAAAAAATCTCCGCTTTACCCGTATCGTAAAGCAAACAATTATTATCCGGTCATTGGAGAAGGTAATCATGATACTCAGATCATGTTTATTGGTGAGGCACCCGGTAAAAACGAGGCAGAACAAGGCAGACCGTTTGTCGGTGCCGCCGGAAAAATACTGGCAGAATTATTACAGTATATTGGACTAACTCGAGAAGACGTCTATATTACCAATATTGTAAAAGATCGGCCGCCGGAAAATCGTGATCCGACCAAAGAAGAAATAGATCTCTATGCTCCGTTTCTCGATCAGCAGATCACAATCATTCAACCGGCTGTTATCGCAACGCTGGGACGATTTTCAATGTCGTATTTACTAAATCGTTATAACGCTTCTGAAAAAGACCAATCAATCAGTAAATTGCATGGTTCGGTCATTTCGATAACTGACGACTTTGGAAGGGTATCTCTTGTTCCTCTCTATCATCCGGCAGTAGCGCTCTATAATGCAAACCAAATGAATACCCTAAAAAAGGATTTTGAAGTTTTGAGACAATTTGTCAAATAATTCTTCAACGTAACGGTCATTGCGAGGATCCCGCCAACGGCGGGAGACGAAGCAATCTTTATTCGATAATAAGATCGCCACTCCCGCATTCTGCGGGATCGCGATGACATTACTTCATAATGCTATACTTTTAGCATGTCTTTCCCCCCTTATTCCGAACAACGCAGGTCACTCGTGGAACAGTTTGTCAAACAAGCGGGCGTTACCGATAATCGAGTTTTGAAAGCACTGCTTTTCGTCCCGCGCCATGAATTTGTACCGAAACAATATCACGAGCAAGCTTACGCCGATCATCCATTATCGATTGGCAATGAACAAACTATTTCACAGCCTTCTTTAGTGGGGCTTATGACACAACTGTTAAAACTAAAGGGTGATGAAAAAGTACTTGAAATTGGAACTGGTTCTGGCTACCAAGCCGCCATTCTTTCATTTCTTGCAAAAGAAGTGGTATCAATAGAGCGTATTAAACAGCTTGCAGATCGCGCTCGTAAAAAACTAAAAAGTTTGGGTTTCTCAAATGTTATTGTTTTGACGGGAGATGGTTCTAAAGGATATGAAAAGAAGTCTCCATACGATTGCATAATCGTAACAGCGGCTGCTCAAGAAATACCCCGAGCATTCGTTAAACAATTGAAGGAACACGGCCGCCTCGTGATCCCGGTTCATACCAATGGTGCCCAAATACTTAAGGTTGGTATAAAGAAAAAGGGCATCATGCAATTTACCGATATTGAACAGGTTTCTTTTGTACCGATGGTTGTCGATAAGTAACATTGCAATTTCAGAGAAATATTTTTACAATGGATATATGTCCCACGTATTCCTCTTTCGGAAATTCTTTTTTAGTCGTCCAAAAACAAATCACATTATTGCGTTACTGACTCTTACTGATATTTTTACGTGGGGAACCCATTTAGTATTAACGGCTATCGTGGGCATCTATCTTTCCCAACGCATCGGTGAAGATGCTGTACAGATTGTCGGAATTGGAACGGCTGTGTACATGACAACCCACGGCATACTACAGTTGCCGATTGGGAAACTGGTAGATATGTATAAAACAGATACAGATGAGATATTAATTTTGATCATAGGGAGTATTCTCATGGGAAGCAGTTATCTGTTTTATCCGCTCATTACATCTGCAGAGTTATATTATGCCCTGCAGTTTGTTTTTGCTGTTGGTGCGGCTATGAATCTTATTTCTTGGAAAAAGTTATTTGCCCAGAATCTGGATAAAAATGCGGAAGGTGTTGAATATGGTGAATACGGATTAGTAATGGGCCTTTCTACAGCATTATTTGGTCTTATCGCCGGGTCAGTGGCCAATATCAGTATGCAATATTTCAATATAGTTATTGTAAGTTTTGGTGTTATTACTATGTTGTCCAGCATATTTGGTGTTTTGATCTTCCGTATTAAAAAACGCAAAAGTAATTTATTGAGATAGAAAATTTACCCGGCTGGATTTTT
>MGAO01000003.1:0-3313 GCA_001788215.1 Candidatus Roizmanbacteria bacterium RIFCSPLOWO2_01_FULL_40_14
ACCCGACAAACCTGGTATTTATCATATCCGGTTTTTTGAATGGCTCTTGAATTTGCTGACCGATATCCGGAAGAAAGTAACCGAATCAGCCAGCTGGCTTTCAATTGCTCAGGGCAAAAAGGCGAAAAAAGGGTATTGGGGCATGGCAAAGAAAAAAGGAACATCATTTACTCTTTCCGGAGAAAGAACCGCATCCACCCAGAGTGGATAATAGTAGTCATGGCAACATCAGAAATACCATTTCCTGAAGAATTTCAACGTGATGTAGATGTTCAAACAGCGGTAGGACTAATGAGCACATCAGGTGTTTCATTCGATCAAGCAATGGATATGTTGGGATATAGAACAATAACGACAGCGCAGCGAGAAGTGTACGATGCACAAGGTCGAGAGATAAATCCGTTTGATCAAGATACTTCTCATACGATATAATGCATATGAGTAATAAAGAAACCATTCACAATACTCCTGAGATCTCAAATCATTACGCAGTCTTCGTACATCCACAAACTGATTGTGGAATTGCACGTCCCCAATCTCGCTATCATATGGTGACACTTGGTATGCGTGGTCTCAGTGAACAAGACGTACGACAAGCCGTTGATGACGGAAATGTTGCTTCGCCAACCTGTGCAGTATGTGACGTTAGTTATCGCTTACTAGATGTGTATCCTATGATTCCTTGACAAAACAGGGTAGTTTGCTACAATAAAAACTCACTATGAATCGCAATTTCCTTATTCTTAATCTCCTTAACAGCCTTTAAGTAATTAGCCTTCCAGTCATCTTTCTCTATAAGATGAAACGGAAGGTCTTTTTTATGGGACCGTTTTAAAAAGGGCGGGGAGAGTGTATGCCCGTAGTGAAGATATTTCGTTGCTATTTTCAACCTGATTTGATACCATACAAACAGCCGGATCCATAGCTCAGCTGGCTAGAGCGCTACATTGACATTGTAGAGGTCAGAGGTTCAAGTCCTCTTGGATCCACAATAGAAGAGGTTTCCTGCGAAGCGGGATCAGGCTTCGCCTGACAAGTCCCTCTACCGCCCACCTACATATTTGTATGGATTCTAATCAAAGACTTCACATCTCTTTACAAACAAAAAATACAACCATTCATGGTGTTTTGAATAGTCTAACGCTTATGTGTATGACCATGTGGGCATTTACTCTTACGGGCTATTTTATTCAATATATTTTAACATCGGGCAATATAACTGTCTTGGCTGTGACACTGGGTATTTCAGCTATTATTTTCTTTATACATTTGAAATTATCTAAACATTTTCCGGCTAAACAATATATATTTCCTGGTGTGACATTGTTATTTAGTATTGCCACTGTTATAACAGTATCCAACATAGTATTGCCCAAATTGTTTAATTATGAATTACCACTTTGGAATTCTCTTATTGAGGCGGATCTGGCCCCACAATTCCTCATCGGCATTGCGTGGATACTTATTCCTGTTTTATTAATACAACTCGGACAAGTAAATAAGTTGACTAGGACGTATACTTTCAGTGGATTTTTATTGGTTATTCTCTGGATATTAGTGATAAAAATACTTTTAGGCGTCGACAAAGAGACTCTGTATTCAACTAGAATTTACAATTACCTTCTTGAACATAACTTCATCCAACCAGTATTTCGATTTATATTTGGTTTGCCACTATTTTATTGGCTGGCACTACTGTTTAAGTTCAGTGAAATTAAGAAGATCTTATACAAATCTTGACAGCATGCGTAATGAAACGTACAATAGGCCTCATGTATCGAAATGTAAGCAACGGAATAACTACTTCAACCGAATGATTCGGGAGGTGTAGTTGTTGTATACTGATACCTCCTGCAACGGGAGGTTTTTTAATAGCATATGAACGATAAGCAACACATAGACCATAAAATTCTCGGCCGCGAATTGGATTTGTTTACCTTTTCAGACACGGTCGGAAAGGGATTGCCGCTTTTCACTCCAAAAGGCGCCACGATCAGGCGTGAACTTGAACGGTTTATCGTCGATGAAGAGCTGAAGCGCGGGTATCTGCATGTGTATACGCCTGACATTGCCAAGCTCGATCTGTACAAAAAATCAGGCCACTATCCATACTATAAAGACTCTATGTATGCGCCAATTGTGATAGACGATGAGGAATTCATGCTCCGACCGATGACGTGCCCCCATCATTTCGAACTATATCTGACGAAGCCGCACAGTTACAAAGAGCTGCCAATTCGCTATGCCGAGCTCGCCAAACTCTATCGATATGAACAGTCGGGAGAACTTATGGGTCTACAACGGGTACGAACTTTTTGCTTGGCTGATGCACACATTATTTGTAGAAAGGGCCAGGGAGAGGATGAGATTAACCGCGTGTTGGATCTGATTGATTTTGTCTGTAAAACACTCGGCTTGAAGCAAGGAAAGGATTATCATTTCCGTTTGTCGCTCGGTGATCGAACAAACAATGAAAAATATTTTAAGGATGATGTATCGTGGGACCATGCTGAAGAGATTCTCCGGAATGTTTTAAAAAAACGAAAGTCTCAATTTGAAGAAGCTGAAAATGATGCAGCGTTCTACGGTCCGAAAATAGACATTCAGATGATCAACGCCAACGGAAAAGAAGATACTGCTTTTACTGTTCAATATGATTTTGTCATGCCGAAGCGGTTTCATTTAACATACATCAATGAGGAGGGAAAGGAAGAAGAACCAATTGTAGTTCACCGGTCGTCAATTGGAGCCATTGAACGCATTATTGCATTTCTTATTGAACATTATGCCGGCAAATTTCCCGTATGGCTTTCTCCTGTTCAGTTGAAAATAATTCCAATAGCGGAACGGCATGTGGAATATGCTGAAAAAATGGGTGATCAAATTCGTAGTCGCCGCATTCGTGTCGAAATCGACGATCGTAATGAACGTATGCAGGCGAAAATTAGAGATGCTACGTTGCAGAAAGTACCGTACATTGGTATAATAGGGGATAAAGAAATCGATGCAAAAACTATTTCAATTAGAACGCGCGATGGAGAAGACCTCGGTATATTATCTATTTCCCCGTTTATTGATCAGGTAACGAACGAAATTGAGAAGAAACTATAACAGACCACAACAAATACAATTTTGGCGTATCGAACGTATACGAGCTAGTGAGCTGCGGGTAATTGGACCGGATGGAGTACTCATCGGCGTTCTCAATAAATACGATGCCCTCGAAAAGGCGCGGGAACTCAATCTTGATCTTGTAGAGGTAGCCCCCAATGCAAAACCTCCGGTTGCAAAAATCGTCGATTACAATAAATTT
>MGAO01000003.1:3392-5057 GCA_001788215.1 Candidatus Roizmanbacteria bacterium RIFCSPLOWO2_01_FULL_40_14
AATTAAAAGTAACCGTACGATTTAGAAGACAGCAGCTGCGACACAGAGAATTCGGTTTTGATACGCTCAATCAGTTTGTGGAAAAAATAGGCAATGCGGTTCTTGAAAAAAAGCCCCAATTCTTAGGAAACCGTTTAGTTGCGACGGTAAGCAGGAAATGATACAATAGGATGCTATATTGTCATTCTGAGCGAAGCGAAGAATCCCATCCAACGAGATCCTTCGGTTCGTAAACTCACCTCAGGATGACGTTTTTAAATGCCGAAACAAAAAACAAGAAAATCAGTCGCAACACGTTTTAAACTGACAAAAACGGGTAAGCTACTTCACCGAGCTCAGATGGGTCGTCATTTAAAACGCAAGAAATCAAAATCTCAAAAGAGACGAATGAAGCTTCTCAAAGAGACAACGGGAACGTTGAAGAATAAGATTAAGAAGATGATATAACGCGATCCTAATCTACAAAACATCCGAATTATCCGAATAAATATTAGGAGCATTCGGATCGCACACAACTATGACCAGAGTAAAACGCGGAATCACCGTAAAACGCAGACACAAAAAAATTTTGAAAAGAACGAGCGGTTTTCGCATGACGAAGAGCCGTCTGATTCAAATTGCCAAAGAGGCAGACTTGCATGCGGGACAGTATGCATTTGCCGGTAGAAAACGAAGAAAACGTGATATCCGAAGACTATGGATTTTACGAATTTCAGAAGCTGTAAAGCAGAGAGATTGGTCGTATAGTCGATTCATCAAAGCACTGCAGGAAAAGAAAATTGAATTGAATCGTAAAATGCTTGCCGTATTAGCAAGTGAATACCCAAACGTTTTTGACAAAGTGGTAGAAAAAGCAAGAAAGTAATTTTTTAGCGCAGCACAAGTGCTACTACTCCATTTTCTTCGTGACGGAATAGCGCCACTTGTGGCGCGTCTATAAAAAGATATAATTGTAAGTAAAGTAACTTCATGGAAAATAAAATTCAATTTATACGTAATACAGCCATAAGGGATATTTATCACTCACCATCGCTTGAACACTTAGAAGTTCTAAGAGTTTCATATTTAGGAAGAAAGGGAGGAATTAATGAACTGCTTAGCCAAATTAATAAGATAGATATTGATAAACGAAGAGAGATAGGAGTTCAAATCAATCAATTAAAAACAGAAATTGAGGAAGCACTTGTAAACAGAGGAAAAGAATTAAAAGGAGAAGAATTTAAAAAACAGAAAAAAGAATTTTTCGATGTGACGGCGCCCGCAATAAAGCCTTCTCTTGGACACCTGCATCTCATAACACAAGCAATTGA
The DNA here is from genome assembly GCA_001788215.1 of Candidatus Roizmanbacteria bacterium RIFCSPLOWO2_01_FULL_40_14. GTDB lineage: Bacteria > Patescibacteriota > Microgenomatia > 2-01-FULL-40-14 > 2-01-FULL-40-14. The sequence continues at coordinate 4,703 of MGAO01000003.1, forward strand.
GGATATTTCAGAAATTTTTAAAAGAATCGGATTCAATTTAGTCTCATATCCGGAAGTAGAATACGACTGGTATGTATTTGAGAGCCTCAATATGCCCAAAGAGCATGCGGCGCGCGACGAATGGGAGACATTCTTCGTTGATATGCCGGCAGACAATAAATTGGGAGAAGTTGTTCTGACACCGCACACATCAAATGGACAGGTAAGAGAAATGGAGCGCTTGGGTAAACCTCCCGTACGCATGATTAATATTGGAAAGTGCTATCGACGGCAAAGCGACATTTCTCACAGTTCCATGTTTCACCAATTTGAGGGTCTTGCGGTAGATAAAGGATTGGGAATTGGCGATTTGAAA
>MGAO01000004.1:0-3246 GCA_001788215.1 Candidatus Roizmanbacteria bacterium RIFCSPLOWO2_01_FULL_40_14
TGCCCTTCTGCACATGCTCAAATCACTTCAATTTGCTGATTTTCAGCAGGCAGTAATTACCGAGGAGATGGCAGTAGCAAACGTGAAGTCACTTCCTGAAGTTGTCGATTATCTTGAGCGGGTACCGAACGGTCAGGTCGCGGTAAATGGCGAAGAGGATACTACATATCTCGTACAGGTATATGAGATTAAAGACGGACACACGGCAACGTTTAACTGGTATCAGGTGGATAAAACAACGGGTGAAGTAAAAAAAGAATTCTAACTTCTTATACAACTATCTCGGTACTACCCATCCTCCCCCGGACTGGTCATCATAAAAGTTTGACGGACCGGAATTATTCATACCATTTTCATTACCAGTATCTTCCTCAGGTGATGTTGGTTCAGGGGTAACAGTAATAGACGGGGTTGGCGTCAGCGTCGGGGTTAACGTAGGTGTTGGGGTTAATGTCGGCGTGGGAGTATCAGTCGGAAGAATCGCCGTCATTAGCTTTTCCCATTCCGGAGATATGGGAGTTCCATCCCGGGGTGCAAGAGGGATAGTATGTGCATACCAGGTAGGGTCCAGGTCAAATGTGGTTCCGGCATACTGCGGATCCGAAAGCGTTACTCGGACCCATGCATGTTTCGGAGATACGACCAGTTTGCTGGTAATGCCATATTCCTCCATTGACTCCTGCAATATAATCGCCATATGTCGGCACATGCCCATATTTTCAAGTAAACACGTACTCGGGCTGTTACCAGACGGCCGACCATATCGTGCAACTCTGCTGGTAATCTGTTCATAAATATCTTTAATTCTTCCCAATTCCGTTCCTGCGTTGCTTTGCAGCTTATAGTTTCCTGACAGTAACGTTGCGAACGTTCCGCCTGCCTGTTGCCGAAGAAATTCTCCATCCGCAGATTCTTCGTCATACAACGCTTCGTAGTATCGTATAAAATCTTTATCAGCTTGTGCAGCAGGATTGGAATTAAGAACAACGTCCGTTCTTTGCAACCGTTCTGCTTCAAGCACCTTCCTTGGATTTGTTGGCGCATGGTAAAAAAAATTGTTTGGATCCGTATACCGCGCCCTCCACTGGCCCGGGTCTCCGGCCAATGCCTGCTGAATCTCGGCAAATTTTCTCAGTTCATCGGCAGTTTGAGCTAGAACATCGTTTGAAAACAGGGTTAAAAGCAAAAGCACAATCAGTATCTTTACTTTATTCATATTCTGTACATCCTTCTTGTAATGTTCCAACGATTTGAGCTAGTAGTTTCAAAGCATCTTTGTCGTCTGTCTTTGAAGAGAAAACAGATACCACCAATCCATTTTTCTCCTGGCTCATTCCATAACTTTCACCTGATGGTACTTTGTACGAGTAAACATCTCCGTTTTTTGTATAGGGCATCCCGAAATCCGTTAAAGTTTCAACAATCGTGTTGCCTTCTGTGGAAACCGTCACTAAATTGTTGTTCGCAAATAGCGCAATACCATTTTTGTCATCAGACATGATTTTATAGGGCGAGTCTATTTGAAATGAAAAATGGCTGTCCCCAAAGCAGATTTGTCCGGCCTCCATAGCGGTAAACGTCTCAAACCTTTTTTCAACCGAATCTTCATTTGAAACTGTTTTCTGCTCTTCCAGAGGTTCAGGAATCTTATTTCCTCTTCTCTGTATAAAAATGAATATCCCCAAGATAATAATAGTCAGTGATATCGCACTTACCATTATTTTTTTCTTGGCGTCCGGTACTATCTCCTCTTTTTTCCGAAGGTCCAGTTGCTGCCAGAGGAGCAGTACTGCCACATTCTGGCAAAGTAACAGTAAAATTGCCACAATAGGCGCGATATCATACGGTGTGAGGGTATAAGTACTGGGGCGAAGAACGAACATTAGGATAAAAAGAACGATAGTGGAAAGAATTGTCAATACGGCCCCGATTTTGAGAAATAGCACTTCTTTCTGGAAGAATAAAACAAGGGAGTTCAGAAGTAGAATAAAAAATAATAGTGCCAGAAAGTTACCTTCAAAAGCCAGCCTTATCCCGTTTAATCCTCTGAGGGTAGGCGGAACCCATGGCAGAAAGGAAAGTACCAATAGCCCAAGTGAAAATCCCAGGTTTGCTTTCCGGAGTAATTCTCTCTTTTCTTTTGAAAAAGAAACGTAAAACGTTTTAAGCGCCCAAAATGAGATAAGTCCCCAGAGTATCCAAAACATCACTGTTTCCATCAGTTCATTATGATACTATTAAGGAACGAAAAGCAAGAGTGAATTGGTAGATACGTTTGAAAAGAAACTCTCTTCTAACAGTACAAACAGTCATCTCACGAGATTTTCTTATCCAATTCCTCTTCCTCCCTTTTTATCTCTTTCGTGTATCTGAAGACAATACCGTTGAGGAGGCAATTTGATTGTGAAATGAAACGGAATCGCTTTGCCTCTGGCAAATATAGGTCCTGGCTCTAACTGATTGTTTGAGGCTGGAGTTGAAGTTTCGCCTTCACCATTCCGACTGTAAGTGACATTCCACTATTATATCAAACGCTTTGGGGCTTGTTGGAGGGAAATTTGGAGATGATAGTACGTGCTAAAAATAAGGATGCGTATCGAATCTCCGGTGCCGGTGTGGTTTTAAAATCAATCTGTCACCATGCCATAACTACTAAAAAAGCTCCGCCCTTTTCTCCGTGCCGAGAACTTGTCTGTGAAATATCACAGATGGTGACAGTTTTTATTTAAGTAATGTATATCCTCCAATAATCGGGAGCGGTTTCATTTCGCCATTTGCCGCGTTGATAATCCCCATTATCCAAAGAACAAAAACACCTAATCCTATTGCCATTGACAATATGCCCCCGAAAACAGGGATCATGGCCCCTACCAAATTAGAAGCAACAGAAATTATTAACAATATCAATGATTGATTTGCATGAAACATTGCATATTTTGAATCTTTTGCCGTTAGGAGTGGAAGAAAAAAGAGAAAATATGCCAAAATTGCCATTGTTTTATTCTTGGTCACATCGCTCTGGTTTGATTGTATTGCAGTCATAGTGTTCACCGCCCTTCTAGGAAATTATTACGTATGTATTACGTGAGAAATAGCATACATTTGCAGATAAACCCATCATATGTGTTAGTCACGCTTCTTGTCAATAGATTATTACTTTTCTTTTCATGCGCCATCTGCCTTTTTTGTGCGTAATAGGTGAATTTGTTAAGTCTTATATCAAAAGCAACCATTGACTTTACATGT
>MGAO01000004.1:3402-3629 GCA_001788215.1 Candidatus Roizmanbacteria bacterium RIFCSPLOWO2_01_FULL_40_14
CAAACGAAAAAAACGGTTGGCTGTGATTATGTAAAATGGTTTGAAATTGAGCCCCAAACACTCGATGAGAAATGTCCCAAATGCGGAAATCCCCTAGTTCTTGCGGTTACTCGCTTTGGCAAAAAAATGAAGAAGTGTTCAACGGGAGGATGGGACCGTGAGGCCCGAAAAGCAACGGGATGTGATTATGTCGAATGGATAAACGGAACGACTGAGCCGCTCGATGA
>MGAO01000004.1:3699-5595 GCA_001788215.1 Candidatus Roizmanbacteria bacterium RIFCSPLOWO2_01_FULL_40_14
AGTACTGCCGGATGGAATCGTGAAGCGCGAGAGGCAACCGGATGTCCCTATGTTTATTGGTTTAAACCCGGTGAATATCCCCAAAAAACAGACAGCGGAGGAGAAGAATTCCTCCCGCCAGAACCAGAAGAATAACATCTCCAATTAATCCTGATAAAAATATTCAAAAAGTCGGGAGCCTGTTGTCTAAGTATTTACAATCTGAAAACTGGCGAATAATAGTTGCCGTATGTTGAAAGTCTGGATCGAATAATCGATTGCGAGCCGTCTCATAAAGAAATTGTCCTGATGCAGACTCACCTAATGCTAATGCGATATAAGTTGCTTGAACAGTACTAAACCCTTCTGGATGATGACTCATGTCTTCGGCAGTACGCAGGTCTGATACGTCGGTACGTATAAATGTTAGCAGCGCATCTGATAAATCATAGCCACGTTTCTGCGACAAATACTCATTAAGGGAATCTATAAATTCATCCGCACCCAAAAGAGCTAACCCGCTTGTTCGCATCCATTTATTTATTTGTTCCCGATTTTTGTCCATAACGGAAGGAATGAGTGTTAAACTGATTGCCTCTGTAAGTGCTTGATGAAGATTCTGTTCAATAAGATCAAACAAAAAGTAATTAGCTCTATTCCATGTTGCACTCGTACCGAGTAAACCAACCATCTCACGAGTTCCTTCATACGTTTCTAGCCCTGCCGCTACCCGAGTCCACAGATATGCAAGTGTGGATGATTGTGTAAATCGATCATTAATCGGGCTCATTTCATTAAATAATTCTTCTACTTTTTGTGACATGTATATATTATAGGATAAAAGTCAATCTGCTGCCGGGAAAAATGTTTCAATTACGATCTTAAGGTTGAGTTGAAACATGAATGTGTTATATTGTCGTATTAAGGAAAAACTATTCAAGGAGGTGATACAACATGAAATGTGCAAAATGCGGCATGGATTGTACCGGATGGAAATGTGCAATCTGTGGTGAAGAATCAGAACAGCACGATGCAAGCCACAAACACGGTGAGCCAGCATCAGATCGCCACTGTATGCCAAAATGTGACGGATGCGAACAAACAGAAGTTCTTTGTACTTGTTCGTAAACAAAAGGTTGGTTCACCAACTCAAGGCGGTAGGCCGACACCAGCTCTTCTTGAGTTCCTCAACAAAATTCCAGACAATTCTCTTAATAATATAAACATTTCTGCATTTGACACAAGGTTTGCAAAAGACGAACATGGTTTTGGTTTGAAAGTACTTATGAATACTATTGGTTTTGCGGCAGAAAAAATTGCAAAGAAAATAGGAAGACAAGGAGTATTGAGTGAAGATTAAAATGGTACTATAAACGTATGGATAGCGTGTTTCTCTTTTTACTCCTTACGCTCGTTTCTTCATCAATTGGCACGATGACGGGATTTGGGACGTCAACCATTATGGTTCCCGTTCTATCGCTTTTCCTTCCCATTCCACAAACGCTTTTGTTTGTCGGTATTCTTCACTGGTTTGGAGATATTTGGAAAATGATTTTTTTCAAAAAAGGGTGGAACACGAAGCTTATTTTTCTATTTGGAATTCCAGGAGTTATTGCCAGTTTTTATGCGGCTCGGTTGCCGTTAACGTTGCCAGAGACTCTTTTGCAAAAATCCCTCGGTTTATTTTTAATGCTCTATGTTATTTTTCTCATGATAAAGCCGAAGTGGAACATCAAATCATCAAACCAAACTGCATTGACCGGTGGGCTTCTCTCCGGATTCTTTGCCGGAATATTCGGTGTGGGCGGGGCAATCAGAAGTACATTTCTTTCCGCGTTTAATCTTGAAAAATCCGTGTTTCTCTTTACATCGGGAGCAATTGGTTTGTTGATTGACAGCTCTCGGTTAACCCAATAT
>MGAO01000005.1:0-709 GCA_001788215.1 Candidatus Roizmanbacteria bacterium RIFCSPLOWO2_01_FULL_40_14
TAAATACATAAAACAAAGACCAATTATTTGAAATATTCTTGGTACTGTCATGTTTGGACAGTGATGTTCATGATTAAATCCCCCATTGGGCGTATATGTAAAAACATTTGGCTGTTCGTCGGATAGAGAAATTAGAAATACTGATTCAGGAAGGGATGGTCTTTTGGGTAAAACTGCTCGTACAGGATCTTCAATAACAATTCCTCTTTCATTAAAAGGAATAGAATTATAAACAATAGATACATCCTCTGGCGTAGCCATATTAAAATAGTGATGAGGGGAATTAGGTACCTTGCTCCCAAGAAGATAAGTAGTTCCTCTGTTGCATAGTCAGTCTATCTATTATAACGCCCATAGCTTTAAGTTTCAACTTTGCCACCTGTTTGTCGATCCGTTTTACAAACCACTCAGCGGCCAAAGGCTGATTGGCAAAACTCATATCCATATTTATTTCAGGAATCAAATATATTCCGGATCAAGCCTCCGAGTCGGAGATCAAGTCCGGAATGACAACATTATACTATCTGAAATAAATTCAGAATAGCCGTATAAAACCTTATTCATTTCCTCTCATGCTCATAAGAGCACGTGCTGCGATTTGCTGGGATTTTTTGAGTGCTTCTTCGATAGCGTCCGCCACGCGAATGTCAGGTTGTCCATCAATGGTAAGCTCTTTAATTTTTTGGTCACCCGTCATAACAATTCTGAC
>MGAO01000005.1:716-12147 GCA_001788215.1 Candidatus Roizmanbacteria bacterium RIFCSPLOWO2_01_FULL_40_14
TTTTCTACGACGATTTCCTCTTGAGCGAGCGCGGCTTGCATTTGCTGTGCTTGTTTTCTGAGTTCGTTAATATCTCCCAAACCCTTCAGTGGATTAAACATAATTAGAATGCACCCCCTTCCAATGTCATTCCCCCGCCGGCCGGCGGGGGAATCTATTATATAGATCCCGGATCCCTCCTTCGTTGAAACTATGAAGGGCAAGCAAGTCCGGGATGACAATATTAATTACTACAGTATTCTATCACAGCCAACTCCAAGGGGAGCTGTGGAATAGATGTCGTTTTTGTTTCTGAATAGGCGCGCATCAGATATTTTATCAATTTTTTTACTTCAGTATTCTCCGGATTTTCCAGCAATTGTTCGTGAAGGCCTTCGAGCAAAGACTGTATATACAATGAAAAATCAGTACCGTTTTGGTATTGTTCTTCAATAGAAGATAATGCTCGTTTAATATCACGGTGTAACACAATTTCTATCAAATCAATATTTCCGGTTAATCCGATAAGCAACGATATGTCAGCATCTGAAAGACGGTTTTCAGAAACAGCTTGTTCGAGTATTTTCACCGCGTCGCGGAATGACCCATCTGCCGATTTTACAATCAGAGAAAGTGCCTTATCCGATATTTCAACCTTTTCTCCCGCAATGACCCGATTAAGACTACGTTTGAGTTCCTGATCGGTTGCTTTTGAAAACGTAATCTGCACACAGCGAGAAATAATAGTTCCCGGTAATTTATGTGGTTCGGTTGTTGCGAGAATAAAGGTCACGTGAACCGGCGGCTCTTCCAATGTTTTCAAGAGTGCATTAAACGCCTCACGAGTCAACATGTGCACTTCGTCAATAATATATATTTTTTTCTTACCCATTGACGGGGAAAGAGCGATTTTATCGCGCAGCTCTCTAATCTCATCGATTCCTCGGTTGGAAGCTGCGTCAATCTCAATAACATCCATATGAGTGCCATTTATAATTGCAAGACAGTTGCTACATTTGTTGCAAGGTTCAATTGTAGTCGCGACCCTCGTGGTCACCTTTTTGTCTACATGTTCGCAATTCAAGGCCTTTGCTACTATACGAGCCGTGCTCGTTTTTCCCGTTCCTCGGGGGCCTGAAAAAAGAAATGCATGAGGAACAGATTTTGACTGTAGTAAAGAACCAATTCTTTCTCGAACATCTGTTTTATCGAGTTGTGAAATTAATTTCGGACGATAGGTGCGATAGAAAACCATATGGGATTCTTTGTCATTGCGAGGAGTGAAACGACGCGGCAATCTCATATTTGTTTGGGATTGCTTCACTCATTACATTCGTTCGCAATGACGTTATTTAGCTTGTAACAAATTCGTTAATCCGTGTTCTACAAACTCAGAAAGCTTATCGTCTACCAGCTTATTTTCATCAGCCGCGAATATGAGCGTTTGCGGATAGGAAACAACAATTTCTCCCAATAGCGTACTATTTTGATTATCATTCTCTTGATCCGAGCGAGAAGGTCGATACTTTTCTGTATACCCCGATTGAATATAGGGAAAAGCGAGAACTGGTGTAGTGCCATCCTTTTTGGCGTATTTTTTGTGAAGCAGACTCATCTTTCGATCTCCAATTATTCCAATAGAAACTAAGTAAGCATCTGGATCTATGCCTACTTTCTTTAGAAACGCGTTCGCCCGTTTGCGAAGTATATCTCGGTTTACACGATATCGGGATTGGACAAAGAGTTCAATCATCGGCGTCCTCGTCTTCTTTTTCTTTTTTCCTTTTTAATTTCAGAAGGCGACCTATAAAACTGTCTATCTTTAATTTTTTGCATTAACTGTTCCTCCGAAATTTTTCGGATGAATTTGCGGATGAGAGCATCCGATGATTCTCCCTTTTTTGCTTTGACAAATACCATAGTAGTTGTAAATAAAGCACCTCCTTTAGAAACACTTAATGAGTGAAACGAATTTAGTGTTTCTAAAGCCCAGCGTAGTGAGAATTCGGCTACGTGCACGTAGAGCACGAGACGAATACGAACGAAGTTGGGCCACTCATAAAGTTTAAATAGTTAATAAATTAGCCTCTAATTAATTCTATACCTATTAAATAGATCCTGAATCAAGTTCAGGATGACAGACTTTTAGCTAAATTCTTTCTTAATTACTTCCATTATCTCATCCAGAGACAACGTGGTTGGTTTCATGCTCGGATTTTTTGTCGACCCATTCAGTACCATGGCGCGGCTGGCGTGTAAAAACCAGCTGGCTTCCGGATCTCTCTGTTTCAGTTCGTTATATATGGGCGTCAAATCGATTCCCTTTTCGGGAAGACACTTGAGACGTATATATTGTTTGTTTGGGTCCTTGCGCACCGTTATGGCATATCCGTTTTTTTGCGATATATCAAGAACCGCATCATTGCTGGTTTCAAATCCGATAGCATCGCCAAATTTCGTCGGAATAACGACCGATGTACGCTCTTCTATTTCTTTTTCAGCGCCGATTTTATTCTGAAGGAGACGATAGACACCGTCCAAAGCCGTCATTCCAAATGAAACAACCTGGACATCTCCTGCTCCCGTACTATTATACATTAAGTTGAGACCATCGAGAATTCCCGAAAGCAAAAATTGATATCGGTCGTTATTAGCTTCCGGATAATATACTTCACGGAAATGATCAATTTCGTTTATAAACGAAATCATACGCTCTAATACCTCATAATTTGCTTTTTTGACTGTAAATTCGACCTCATCTATTTTTATTTTTTTGCCCGACTTATTTTTAATTGTTTTTTCGAATACGAGTTTTGCCGCACAGGTATCGTCATTGGTTTGGTGATGGTCAAATTCACCAAACCCCGTGTCTACATGAACGATATCGGATTTTTCTGTACTGATTGTGCTGTAGATATTTGAGTCTTTTTGACGGAAGGAATCGAGTGTTTCACCGGCAGGGACCGACAGTATTTCCGTGTTTTCCCATCCCGCCCAGAATCGCTTTATAAGCCAAATAGAACTGACTGCATCTTGGTCCGGATTGGCATGGGTCACGATAAATTTCCTTTTATTCATTTCGTATGGGATTGTAGCATGAAACATGCGTGATGGCAAAAGGGTATATAAAGATGTTCGATAGTGATATACTATAGGGATGATAGAAGGGAGATTTGTTATCTATTCTGTAGAAATCCATCCGATACCATCGATCGATACACTTCTTCCCGCCCCGTATGCTCTTATTGATAACAATCCCGAACTCTTTCCTGAAGGTCAAAATCTCATAACAAAAAAAGTGGAAGAATCTCGTGATATTCTCTTTAAGTTACCAATACACAGATTACCATAGTAAATTAATACGTTTGGGCGAAGTAACTGCGATAGGTATATTTTAAATATCTAGTTCTTCTGGAGAAATCAGTTTCGTTTCATGGGACTCTCGCTTTTTAAATTCAATTTTATCGAGTGTCTTATCTGATAGAACTAACCTTACCGGGATTCCTATCAAGTCGCAATCTGCAAATTTTTGGCCGGCTGATACGTCTTCACGATCATCCCAGAGAACATCTATTCCCTTTGATTCTAGTTGTTTAATAATTTCTTCGGCTCGCTTATGGTGTTGTTCGCCGAGAGTAATGAGATGTACGTCAAATGGTGCCACCTGCTTTGGCCATACCATGCCTTTTTCATCATGAAATACTTCAACTAAGACACCCATTACTCTTGAAGGACCTATGCCATACGAACCCATGTAAATAGGATGCTTTTCACCCTTCTCATCAATATATTCATAGCCAAATGCCTTGGAAAACTTTGTATATAACGGAAAAATGTTACCGACTTCACATGCTTTGAAGATTTCATACGTTTTATCTTTCTGTGCAAGTTTATCGGCAATTTCTTTGTTAAACGCTTCTTTTGTTTCTGGATCGTAATAAACAGTATCTTCTCCTGCCTCACATTTCACCTGGAATTCGTGAGAAAAGTCACTCGTAAAATCTCCTCCCGATGCGGCGACGAAATACGTTAAATCTTTTAATCCCAATCGAGCAAAAACTTCCCCGTAAGCCTCTTTTGCTATCCGGTAATATTTCTTTAAGTCCTCTTCTGATTTATCAAAACTGTAGAGGTCTTTCATTCTAAATTCTCTGCATCTTAATAACCCTGACTTAGAACGAGGCTCATTTCGAAACTTTGTTTGGATCTGATATACGGCAAATGGTAAATCGCGGTAACTGATGTTGAATTTCTGAGCAATAGGGGTAATTATTTCCTCATGTGTTGAATTTAAAATATACTCAGCGTCATTTTTTACTTGTGAATGTGTGTTTGCAGGAGCCGCTTTAAACAAAACATCGACGGTATTAATCCGTCCGGTTTTTTCCCATAAATCCTTTGGAGCAAGTGAAGGAAGAAATACTTCCTGCCCGATTTTATTCATTTCTTCTCGGATAATATTCTCAATTTTCGCAAGAACTTTAAGCCCGAGAGGTAAAAATGAATACACACCAGACATCTCTTTGTCGATAAATCCGCCTCGAATGAGAAGCTGAGCATTGATAGCTACTTCATCTTTCGGAGCGGTTTTTGAAGTTTTTCCAAACAATTGTGAATATCGCATATTTTTATTATTGCATGATACATCACGCTACTACATTTTAATATATCTTACTAAGAAATTACATGACCAGTTAAAGAACTTTTCCATAAAAAATCTCCTTTTCCTTGGACAACACACATACAAGAATGAAAGGGGTCCCATTCAACTCGTGAGTTAGGATCTCACTGGTAACGCTTTAACATAGTATAATATGTATTTGTTACCTATTGTCAAGCGGAAGAAAAGGTGATAAATTGCTGTTTATTGTTATAGTTATAAATATTTGAATTGGAGGAGGTGAGCATCAATGACAAACCGTGAAATACCCGGTAATGGGCCAGTTGATTCTTCAGTTACTGAAAAGCCAGGAACAATTCTTGAACAGTTTATTCAAATAAAAGTACAAGAAGCAACAGGACAATTTGGTGAGATCGGCCAAGTAGAAGATATTGGAAGAGTGAATTATGGTAAGTTTAGCCCAAGAGAACTAAATCAAAGCATGTAATTTTGATTTTTATCGTACTTTTACGCCATTCTTCACTGGTTTTTCCGGCTGGAGAAATATGGGCCGTCCGTCTTCATCTGCGGCAAGGAGCATGCCACCTGATTCTTCATTGAAAAACTTCTTTGATGCTAAATTGACTAAGACGACAATTTGTTTTCCCATCAATTCTTCTTGAGAATAAAAATTCTTGATGCCGGCGAATACGATGCGAACGCCCCATTCTTCCCCACAATCAACCTTGAGACGATAGAGTTTCTCACTCCCCTCGGGAAGGGATACGTGCTTGATGGTTCCCACCCGTATATTTAATTTTTGGAATTCTTGAAAAGTAACCGTGTCCATTATCCCGCTGTGAACCTCAGTATGTCATTGATCGTCACCATCAATAGCAATCCTAATAAAATAATCATACCAATTTGATGTAAGTACGTTTCCCATTGCGGTTTCATTTTTTTACCGGTTACCCCTTCGACGATAACAAATGCCAGTCTTCCTCCATCGAGCGCGGGAAACGGCAAAACGTTAATAAGTGCCAAATTTATTGAAAGAATAGCGGTTAATTCTACAAGGGCACTCAAACCAAAACGCCGCGCTTCGCCCACCAGCTTTCCAATGCCCAAAGGCCCGGCAATTTCCGCATCACCGCCGCGCAAAGTGAGCAGTTTTGCAATAGATGATCCGATACCGCCTGCGGTTAGTTTAATAATTTCAAACACATGTTCCAGCCCTTTTGCCGGAGCCTCAGTGAGAGAGTATTTCTTTTCTACTAAGTTGGATACGATGACGCCCATTGCTCCTTCACCTTTAGGAGGCGTACTGCGCGGCGTTACTGATACTTCTATTCGAGATCCGTCACGAACAAGCTCTAAGGTGATTTCTTGATCAAGAAATTTATTGGTGTTTGAAATAAGATCTTCAGATGAATCAATCATCAATTTCTCACCTTTCGGAGAGATAAGAGAAATAATCTCGTCTCCTACGGTAAGACCTGCAAGAGCGGCGGGACTATTTTCAGCAGTCCCTTCAACAATTACCTTATCAGAAGGTATGAGCACTCCCTGAGTAAACAAATATGAAATGAGAAACCATCCGAGAAGAAAATTCATCGTCACACCAGCCGTCAGGACGATACTTCTCTGCCAGGGTTTTTTGGCGAAGAAGGCGCGACTGCGTTCCTTCTTTACATTTTCCGGATGCACGGTATCTTCTCCATACAACCGGACAAATCCGCCGATGGGCAACCAGTTGAGGGAATAAATAGTTTCGCCAACTTTCTTTCCCCACGCCCGCGGCGGCAGACCAAATCCAAATTCCTCCACTTTGATACCCATGAGTTTTGCCGCGAAAAAATGGCCGGCTTCATGGATAACGACGAGGATAAGTAAAATAATTGCAAAGGTAAGAATCGTAATAATCATGAGGAATTTAGTATATCAATTTTACTATAGCGTAACCAGTTCATTAACTTTCCTGTTCAGTATGTCATCGGCTTCCTTCGTTTTTTCATCGGTAATTTTCTGGACTTCTTTTTCGAAACGGAATTTTTCGTCTTCTGAAATTTCGCTTTGTTGCTCTTTATTCTTTATTTGATTCATTGCCTCTTGGCGGGCCTGTCTGATCATGACATGGACGCCTTCTGTTTTCGTTTTTGCGAGTTTGATAAATTCTTGGCGTCTCTCCTCAGTCATGGGCGGAACTAACACGCGGATGATTTGTCCGTCTTGCGAAACGGTTAATCCCAAATTAGCCTGAGTAAGTCCCCGTTCTATTTCATCGATGATTGATTGATCAAAAGGACTGACAACCATTGTTTTTGCATCTGAAGATGAAATAGTGGCAAGCTCTGTCAGTGAGAGCTCGGTGCTGCCTCCATATACTTTAATTCTCACATGTTCAATAAGCGCTGCGCTTGCACGGCCGGCACGGATGGTTCCGAGATCTTCGCGCAGAATGGTAATAGCTTGACTCATTTGCTTTTGTGCATTTTGAAGCGTCTTATCCATAGAGATAGTATAACAGAAGAAATAAAATTGTAGTGATGCCATTTACCTGCCTGTCGGCAGACAGGTGAATCGCTTCACTACAGATTAAAATGCTTGTCTGGAGAAGCTTTTCACTTGAATGTTTTCTCCCAATTTTGCTATTGATTGTTTAATAAGTTCTTCAATTGTCACTTTTGGATCACGAATGTAAGCCTGTTTTATCAATTCTTCAGTATCTTTTGGATTCATAGCTGCTACTTGCATGGCAATTTCTTTTGCTAAATTCTTAAAATCGTCCGTGCGGGCAACAAAATCAGTTTCACACGCAAGAGATACTAATGCGCCGACGTTTCCATTCCCATGAATATACGCTGAAACAATTCCCTGTTCGGTAACCCGGTCACCTTTCTTTACAGCTTTTTTAAGGCCCCATTCCCGCAAAAGCTCTTTTGCTTTTTTAGTGTCGTTTTTAGATTCTTCAAGCGCCTGTTTTATATCAGCAATAGAAACGCCCGTTTCGTCACGCAGTTGTTTGATGAGTTTGATATCCATAGTATATTATTCCTTTGCTTCTTTGCTAACCTTCTGTTCTTTTTCAGCTTGTGCTTTTTTTTCTTGCTCTGCCATTTTTTTGCTCTGTAACTCTTTTGCTTCTTTTTCGAGATTTTTCTCCAAAACCTCTTTCCCCTCTTTATATGCTTCAGCAATGGCTTTTATGATATAGGAAATAGATCCGACCGCATCATCATTTGCCGGAATGACATAATCAACCTTTGCACTATCAGTATTGGTATCAACAACGCCTACTACTTTCAAACCATTGTGGCGTGCTTCTGCTGTTGCCGTACTTTCCTTGCGTACGTCAATGACGAACAGAATATCCGGTGTTTTTTCAAGCTTACGTACTCCACCATATACTGATTCAAGTTTTCCGCGTTCACGGTCCATAAGTACGCGTTCAAGCTTTGTATACTTTGCCATTTTTGTTGAATCTTTCAAATCTTTTTCTATTTGATTCATTTTTTCGACATTCTTTTTGACTTCCTGCCAGTTCGTAATAAATCCGCCGATCCAACGGCTATTAATATAGGGAGCAGAAACAGATTCAGCTTCTTGTTTTATGATGGCGCCTGCTTGGCGTTTTGTACCCACAAATAATACTTCTTTTCCTTGTGAGACTTGCTGATAGATGAAATCACGTGCTGTTTCGAGGTGTTGTTTGGTTTTTACCAAATCAATGATATGAATATCACCAACTGCTTTGTAAATGAATTTTGAGGCGCTCGGATGCCATTTATTAGTCTTATGACCAAAATGCGCTCCTGCTTCAAGCAATACTTTAAGATCTATTGTTTGCATACTAATCTCCTTGTACCGCCGCGTAAGTCGTGTCTGAAAACTATTCAGGAGATTAAATACTTACGCGTGAGTAATTGGTGAAGTATATCATACAAAGCGAATCTACCGCAATACAACAAATCTGTTGTCTGATACTGCAATAGGGAGTCTATTAAAAAGTATCCCGTAATATGTCATATAAGTTAATACAAGCGGTCAATAAAAGTAACTTCTTACAATACTATATCCCATTTATTACAGAATTTTGAACTTATATCTATTTACTGAACCTATTATGAAGATAACAATCATTATTATAAAGACCGATAATTTCCCCCCCTGGACAAGGCAGTTCAGACGTAATGGAATGAAGTTAGGGAATAAGAAATTTAGACGTTAACTGTTTTACTTCTCGGGCTACTTGTTTAATAATCTTATTTTTTTCCAGTTTCTTCATTGCATTTTTAACAAAAAGCGATCGTTCTTTTCGGTCGCTTGGCAATTTAAATTCAAGTGTTTCTGTTATAACCTGATCAATCCAAACGGCAATCTTTTTCATTTCTTTTTCCTTCATGCCGCGCGTGGTAATGGCCGGCGTCCCCAACCGAAGTCCTGATGGATAGAGGGGCGGTGCTGAATCGAAGGGAACCGTATTAAAGTTACAAATAATATTTGCCATTTCAAGGGCGCGCGCCGGAATTTTTCCTGAAATGTCCTTATTTCTCAAATCTATCAGAACGAGATGTTTATCAGTTCCACCTGAAACGATTTCGTATCCACGTTTCTTTAACTCGAGAGCAAGCGTCTGTGCATTTTTAATGATTTGTTTTGCATATATTTTGAATTCAGGTTTCATTGCTTCACTGAGAGCTATACCAATGCCGGCAATCGTATGATTATGTGGTCCTCCCTGGAGTCCCGGAAATACGGCTTTATCAATCTGTTCGATCAAAATCTTTCTCGCAAAAATCATCGCTCCGCGTGGACCCCGAAGTGTTTTGTGAGTTGTCATCATGACGACGTCTGCATATTTAAATGGCGATGCATTAACATTTGCGGCAACCAATCCTGCTTCATGTGATACGTCGGCGAGATAATAGGCACCGACTGAATGCGCAATTTTACCCATTTTCTTATGGTTGATATCCCGCGGATAGGCTGTACCTCCTGAGATAAGAATATTTGGTTTTGCCTTTTTTGCCTGTTTTTCGATTTCATCATAGTCAAATACTTTTGTTTTTTGATCGACATGATAAAATTCTATGGTAAAAAATTTGGATGCAAACGATAACGGTCGTTCTTTAAATGACCATCCGTGGGATATATGTCCTCCGTCGGTAAGATACATCGCCATAATCTTATCTTTTGGTTTAAGAAGTGCCATTAAAATTTCCGCATTTGCCGGGGATCCTGAGTAGGGCTGTACATTGACATGCCATTCGTCTGGATTCAACTTAAATAAATCGAGTGCGCGTTGTTCAACTAATAATTCCAATTCATCAACGTATTTCATCCCTTGATAATATCGTTTATTCGGTTGGCCTTCTGAGTATTTATTCATCAAGATTGATCCGACGGCATCACGCACTGCTGCTGAAGCATAATTTTCTGAAGGAATCATCTGGAGCTGTGTTGTTTGACGAAGTTTTTCTTTCTTAATAATAGTTGCAATTGAGGTGTCTGATTGAGAGATCATGAGACGATTATATCACGTAATTACTCCCACTCCATCGTCGCCGGAGGCTTGGTGGTGATATCGTATACCACGCGGGAAACCCCGGGAACTTCGTTGGTGATACGGCTGGCTAATTTCTGTAGTAAATCATATGGTACCCGAGCCCAGTCAGCCGACATTCTATCTTGAGATGCGATAGTGCGAATTGCAACAACTTCTCCAAATACCCTGCCATCTCCCTTGACTGAAGTGCTTTTCGATCCTGTCAAAACAGCAAATGAGTGAAGAAGTTTGTGGTACCACCCTGCTTTTTTAAATTCTTCAACGACAATTTGATCAGCTTTGTGCATATTCTCAAGCCTTTCTTTAGTAACTTCTCCTAATATCCGAATAGAGTATCCTGGACCAGGATGAGGTTGTTCAGTGATAAATTCTTCGGGAATTCCAATTTTTTTTGCAATTTCTCGAACTTGGTCGGTATAAAAGTCCTTGATCGGTTCAAGTAATGAAAGTTTTAGCGTATCTGGAAGTCCACCTACGTTATGATGGGATTTTATGTTGGCTGCGTGCTTTGAACCTTTGCTTTCGATAACATCTGAATAAATGGTTCCTTGGACCAGAAATTTTACACCATCTAGTTTCTCAACCTCTTGTTCAAAAAGATCGATATACAGTTTACCAATGGCTTTTCTCTTATCTTCCGGATCTGTTTTTCCCTTTAATGCCGCCAAAAATTCTTTTTCTTTGTAGAGAATGATGGGTTCTGTACCAAGTCGTTTTGAAAAGAAATTCTTTACGCGTTCTGTTGTCCCCACCCGCATTAAACCACTGTCAACATGAATTGGAATCATCTGCTTACCGATAGCTTTTACCACGAGTGCAGCGGCAACAGTTGAATCAAGACCTCCAGAAACAGCAGCTATGACATGAGCATTTCCCACCTGTTGTTTAATGTCTGCAATAATTTTTTGTATATCGATTTCTTTCTTTGATGTTTTCAAACCGCAGACTTTTTCCAAAAAATTCCTCAACACCAGAATGCCGTGTTCCGTATGTTCTACTTCGGGATGAAATTGGACGCCGTATATTTTTTTCTGGTCATTTTTCATCGCAGCCGAGGGAATCGTTTCTGAATGGGCAACGAATTCAAACCCCTTTGGCGGACGTATCACCGTATCTCCGTGACTCATCCAAATGCGTGAATGAGGTGAAACTCCTTCGAGAATAACACACGGCTTATCAATAATAAGTGTTGCCGGGCCATCTTCACGCACACTTCCCTTTTCTGTTTTTCCTCCTAGTAATAGATGAGCGATTAATTGTTGGCCGTAACAAATGCCGAGAATGGG
>MGAO01000006.1:0-6594 GCA_001788215.1 Candidatus Roizmanbacteria bacterium RIFCSPLOWO2_01_FULL_40_14
ATCTGGCAAAGTGAAAACCCGCTGGAGAGAGCGGAGGAACTGGCAAAAATTATATTTGGATAATTTAGTAGTTATTACCTAAAACCTACTACCTATAACCTAACACCTAATCATGCACGACGTCATCACTATCGGTTCCGCAACACTTGATGTATTTCTCTCGTGTCATGATTTTGAGATTCTGGAGCAAGAAAATTTAAAAAAAATTGCGTTTCCACTCGGCGCGAAGATAAATATTGAAGACGCACTCTTTGAAACAGGCGGGGGCGGGACAAATACGGCCACAACATTTTCCCGACAAGGGCTGAATGTCGCGGTGATTGCAAAAGTCGGAAAAGATTTTCCCGGAACACAGGTATTGAAAAAACTAACTGAAGAACACATTGATACTCAATATGTCATCCGAGATGAAAATGATACGACCGATTTTTCTACCATTGTCTGGGCGCCCATGAAAGGAAGTGTCATTTTGGTAAATCGAGGAAAGGGAAAACTGGAACTGGCAGATATTAATTGGGAATCCCTTTCAGCGAAATGGTTTCACCTATCCTCCATTGAAGGAAATCTCGAATTGGTTAAAAAAATTACCGAAATAGCTACCTCAAAAAGCATAACTTTGGCATGGAATCCGGGAAGAAAAGAACTTGAACAGAGAGATGCAATACTTGATTTACTCCCAAAAATTGAACTACTAATATTAAACCGGACCGAAATACAACAACTAGTACTAATTGCCGATCACTTAGATGATATATATCAGTTAAGTAAAAGAGCTCAAGAATTGCCCTGTAAAAAAATTCTCATAACCGATGGCCATAATGGTTCGTATTATTGGAATGGGATCAATTGGATACGCGCAGGAATTTTTAAAGTGGAACGTCAGGAAGCCACGGGCGCCGGAGATGCATTTGGTGCCGGATTTGTCACGGGACTTATTAAAGGATATTCAGAGGAAGATTGCTTGAAACTTGCTTCCGCAAATGCCGCATCCGTCGTCACCGCACCGAGCGCTAAGAAAGGAATTTTAACTGAGGAACAAGCAAAAGAATGGATGGGGAAAGAGCTAGAGATAAAGAATTTGTAGTGTTCCAGATGCTGGACTATTTTGGGAGCATTGTAAGTTTCCACTCATATCTTTCAAAGACAATTTTAAATCTATCAAAAAATATTTCTTGTCCAATAATAGCACGAGTGCCGAAATTCTTTGTGTAATAAATAGGAAGTGTAAACGAATAGCCATCTATCGATAACGCCGTTTTGGCGGGATAACTTACAAATGCTTTATAGTTCGCTCCAAATGATGTTTTTGGTTTAACTTTTTCCAGCTCGATACCTAACCAAACAGCTATATTGAGATCTGCATAGGTATTATCTGCGCCAGAATCGACAAGGAAAAAGAAATTATCCCACAAATCCACGAAAATTCTTTACAACGGGAAGAAGAATAACATTATCTTTCTGATTTTCTTGTTCTACTTTTTTCATTAAAGAAGTAAAGGATTTACCAGCATAGAGAACTTTCTGATAATCCTTTGAGAGGGCAACCCATCCAGAGGAATACCCCTTTAACGATTCAACAAGATTTACAGCTTTCATAGTGACTGCAGTATAACATACAAAAGATCAGTCGAAAGATTGGAGAAAGAAAGAGTTGGAGATAAAGAGTTTATAATATAATCATTGGGCTATATTACACGCTATTTCTGTACATGAAATTCCATATTCACTTCCATATTTGTCACAAAAACAGGTGTTGCATCCATCTCCTGCTGGAAACCGCTCTTCGTACTGATACGTTTTTCCTTCATAGGTACATTGTCCGATCTCTTCATCCAAAAACCTGAATGTGGAGAGGATTTGGTCAAACGTTTGGTCCAATCCACCTCCAGCAACATTCATTTCTAATTCAATTCTTGGATCTTCTGTTGTTTGCACGGTATGGAAATCTGAATCGGCTCCGTAATGGAGATAAAAACTTGCAGCATTCTTTCCACCAAGATCAACAAATTCTACTGACCCTTCCTGTCCCTGATATGGACTTGTAAGACAAGGACTTTTCGCTGAATCATCTTGGCAGTTTACCAATTCATCGTATTCAGTTAAGTCTGTCGTGGTAATAGTTAAATAAGGTATTGGTTTATCATTAGGATTGGGTGAAAAACCAAACGATACCATATCTTCTGTTTCCTTAATCAACTCATATCTTTCAGGTATTTGCATAGAAAAACCGATTGAGTCATTCATATATGTCCATGAATTGAGTAGGTACGACACTTCAGGTGTTGGAGAAATAGATTCTTGAGGGACAGGAGTCGGCCAGGTTTCAACGTTATTTGGTTGATTTATTGACTGATACTCAAACACCAGAATAGCACTTCCCAGAAGAATTCCAATGATAATCAGAATAAGTTTTAATGGTTTATGATGGGATGGTTCGGTTGGTTGGACTGGATCTGTTTGTTGAGGAGTAACTGATTGTTGAGTTTCCATGATTTCAGTGTAGATCATTTAGTAAGAAAAAACAATCTTCACGACTAAATAACATGGTACATGTACCAATGTTTTAATACATTGGTACAGAATATGATGCTCTCATTAAGTTAAAGCACGATAAATCGCATCATTACAATATTTGTGAAAATTCGCTATAATTCGTATAAATCCCAGTACTTAATTGAGCCTCTTCCCACCCTTCTTAAAAAATCTCTGACGGAGGTTTTGGGCAAATGAAGTAGTGGGATTTTCCTTGGTATCTTCGTGCGCTAAACGCACCTGTTCGGCAAGTTGATCTTTTATTTCCAATGCTTTTGCTCCAATATTCTCCGGAGTGAAACCGAGATCCTGTGCTTTATTGGTGAGATCTTTTAACACATCACTTGCTTCTTCAATAAATTTCTTCGCCTTCTTTTTTCCATCAGGAGATGAATAGATATAAGCAAGTACACCACCCAAAACCATACCTGCTACCATACCGGTCATAAAAGGAGAACCTTTTTTTTCGCTAGTCTGATCCATTTTTCCCGATTCCTTTCTTAAATGCACCAACAAGTCCAACAACCGCACGCAACCCTTCAAACATACCCGTCAGTGAATCGGTGGAATTAGATAGCTTTGTGGTTACATTATCAACATCATCGAGGATCTTATTGGTTCGTTTTATACTTTCTCGCAGTTCTTTTAAAAGCAAAAACGCCTGAAATCCAACGAGGGATAGAACAACCGTCAAAACAGTAATAACGCTGACGATAATAATTTGGGTTGTCTGTGTCATATGGTTTCTTTGTCATTCCGGACTTGATCCGGAATCTATAAAATAATTATATAGATCCCAGATCTTCGCTACGCTACGTCTGGGATGATAGGTAATCACCCTATCAGTTTAGACAGGAAGCGCTTAATTGTCAAGAAAATAGGCGATCGATTAAGAGGCGGATTCTTAATACTTTCAGGCAAAACTTCTTGTTTCTGTTGATAGGTAAATTCTCTGCGAAATACGATCGATACTTTCTCAGCATCCAGATCAACCGTATCTGCATATCGTTTCACAAAACCGGTAATATAGGCAGCACCCGGCAGTTCAACCCACTTACTGTTTTCAATATGCTCTAAATATTTTTTCCGGATTTTAGTCAGATCGCTCACTTCAGCAATCGTCATACCCTTCTTATGACGGGCAGCTTTGAGAATTTCTCCAACAGAACGCATGCTCATTGGGGAGAAACATCACCGCCCCGGATAAGTACTTCGCGCGGCTTTGAACCTTCGGCAGGACCGACAATACGTGCGGCTTCGAGCTGATCTAATATACGAGCGGCACGGGCATATCCCACTTTAAGACGACGCTGCAGAAGCGATGCCGAGGCACGATCATATTGAATAACGATTTGTTGTGCCTCCAAATACTTGGGGTCTTTTCCTTCAGTTGTTTCAACAAGTCCTGACGGTTTTGTAATAGTTACCTCCTGTTGAATAACTTCTTCTGTATACTCAATGGGTATTCCTTGAGCTTTTACTTTCCTTTTGAGGAATTCAACCAGTTGTTTGACTTCTTTCTCAGAAACAAACGTTCCTTGCACCCGAACTGGTTTTGATTGAGTGGGCGGAATAAACAACATATCTCCCCGACCAAGCAGCTTTTCAGCACCCGGAGTATCTAAGATAACCCGTGAGTCAATCATTGATGAGACGTTAAATGAAACACGTGCGGGAATATTTGCCTTGATAAGTCCCGTAATGACATTCACCGATGGCCGTTGTGTTGAAACAACCAAATGGATACCTGTTGCCCGCGCCATTTGTGCAAGACGCGTAACGGCATCTTCGACTTCCGCTGCCGCAAATATCATCAGATCAGCAAGTTCGTCAATGATAATGACAATATACGGAATCTCCTGATACCCTTTTGCCTGATTGTAGGAAAGGATATTACGAGCACCTGCTTGAGCAAACATTTTATATCGACGATCCATTTCAGCCATGGCCCATTTAAGAGCTGAAAGTGTCTGGTCTGGTTCAACAATAACCGGTGTGAGCAAGTGTGGAATATCATTATACGTGGTCATTTCAACCCGTTTCGGATCTATCAAAATCATCCGCACTTCGGCAGGCGTTGTACGAAACAATAGACTTGAAATAATTGAATTCATCATAACGCTTTTTCCTGATCCCGTCGTTCCGGCAATGAGCATGTGCGGCATGGTCGCCAAGTCCACAATGATAGGCTGTCCTGCTACATCCAGACCGAGAGCAACAGCTAACTTAGATTCTTGCTGACGCAAGGTTTCCGTCATAAGCATTTCACGTAAGGTCACCACCCGAAGTGATCGATTCGGTACTTCAACACCGACGAGAGAACGACCGGGAATAGGGGCTTCTATACGAATTTGTCCGGTTGGTGCTGCCAGAGCAAGCGCTAAATCATTGGCAAGCGAAGTAATCTTTGACAATTTTGTCCCTAACGCTATCTCAAGTGCATACTGTGTGACCGCCGGACCAAGATTTACTTCTATGACACGCGCCCTGATGCCGAAGCTATCAAGCGTTTGTTCGATAACCGTTGCATTCTTTTTAACATCTCCGGCATCAGCCTCCGTCGCCTTCGATTCTGACAATAAGGACAACGGTGGATATTCCCAGGTATATTCTTCCCCCGGCTTGTTAATGATCGTTGAGGCAAGACCCGAAAGATCTCTAGAGGATTCGCTTGTCGTCTGCGTATGAGGCACTGCGTTCGTTGCTTTCATATTACTGCCAACAGGAGCGGGAACAGAACCTCCTTTTACCTGCATCTCTTTTGTTGAAAACCCATCGGCAGACTTTGTTCTACGCTCAAATGCTTTTGAAGCCATACTCAATACGTCTTGCGAAAGACTGATTAAAAAGTAAAAAATTTCATCGAGTGATGTATTTAAAAATATGGCAAATCCGATAATTAAGGTTCCGAGGAAGAGCACCCAGGCGCCGGCTTCCGAAATGAAAAAAGATAAATTCTTCCATAATTCTTCACCTATTTGGCCACTTTGGCCCATGCCTAAAACGCTTAAACAAACCAGAAAAAGACCGAGCGTTACGTGAGGTTGTGCAAAAAACATTTTGAGACGGAAAAACAAAAGGCCTAACGAAATCAGAATAATGGGTATGACAAATACCAACTGTCCAAACCAGGTCGTCATGTTTGATGCAACAACACTCAGCATCGGAGAATCGGGCTGCAAAAGTGAAACCAGGAGAACACCGGCTATTGAAAACAGAACTACTGAAACGATTGTGTACGTAGTTCCTTTCTTCAGCTTAAATGCATTCAGTTTTTTCCGATGATAACTTCTTCTCCGTTTTGACATAGTAGATTTTTCTTAATGAATGAAATGAATTTAGAAAAATCACTATCCGCCGAAACGAGCGTTCGACTGCGTGGACGTAGACCACGAGGCGAAGTCGAGTGTAGGTGGATGTTTTCTAATAAGTTCATTATATACCAAATGCGTGCAAGCTAACAGCCACGTATCGATGTATAATCGTCGTATGCCGGATGAACAGGTTGATATTGTAAACGAACAGGACGAAGTACTGTATAGCACCTCAAAACAAGAAGCACATAAAAAAGGTTTGCTCCACCGAACCGTCATTGCCGAAGTGATAAATTCTGATGGTAATTGGCTTTTAGTTAAACAATCATCAAATAAACAAGATGCCGGACAGTATGTCTCACCTATTGGCGGACATGTACAAGCAGGCGAGTCAACAAGTGAAGCAATTAAACGTGAAGCGTTTGAGGAGCTTGGAATTAGTCGGTTCACATTTAAACTAAAAGGTAAATGTATTTATAACCGTACAGTTTCAGGAAGAAAAGAAAACCATTATTTTATCATCTATGAAATTCGCTCTGACGAGAAACCAATTCTCAATGAAGAGTCAGAAAGCTTTAAAAAATTTTCTCCCAAAGAACTGAAAACAGCTTTGAGAAAATCGCCTGAAATATTTGGCGATGCCTTTTTCCCGGTTATTGAGTGTTGCTATCCTGATTTGCTGAAGTTATAGATTACTTAAACTGTCCCCACACGGGCTTCATGGCCCAATACAATATACCTACTCCGA
>MGAO01000006.1:6697-19112 GCA_001788215.1 Candidatus Roizmanbacteria bacterium RIFCSPLOWO2_01_FULL_40_14
AAATCCAACGACGAGATAAAATCCCATTTTTTTCCACATCCATAGCATAGCAACAGCAATAACATCAATTATGGATAACCCCGCATATACCGTGATTGCCCACGAAGGAAAATCGGGAAACGTTTGGGTAATAGCATATGAACCAACAGTATAGGAATACACACTAAATACAGCACCAATACTCATCAGCACAAGCCACACAGTTAAAAATACGGGTCTTTTCATACGATCACCACCTTTAATAGAACAATCTACGCTACTTCTTTTACAATTCGTGCTTTTCCGTCTCGCGTAAACTCAATAGCGTCTTTTTCTTCAGGAGCAAAAAGCGTATCGTCGGAATATCCCATTTTTTCTGCGAGTAAGAAATACTGCCGAACTTGTCGTGATTCTCCGCCGATGGGAACAATATATTTCGGCCGCGTCAGCCCCATCATCAGCATTAAATCTTGCGAAGCGCCATGCCCTGAAACATGCAGTTCATCGTTAATATCTGAATATACAACGTCGGCGCCCAGTTTCGTCATTTTATTAACCAACTTATGCACTTGCCGTTCATACCCCGGAATGGGATCGGCAGAAAAAATCACCATATCATGAGGAGCAAGTGAAATATCCTTGTGAGCGTTGTCTGCAATGCGCGAAAGAGCAGAATCTTCCTGAGCTTGTGATCCCGCTGCAATGATAAATAATTTATTTGACGGAATTTTCTTGACTGATTTTGAATGAACAATTGACTTCTTGGGAAAGTGTAAATAACCCAGATGCTGGGCTGCTTCAACATTTTGCCGCATACTTCTTCCTAAAAACAAAATCTTTCGATTAAATGCACTCGCGACATTGACTGCCTGTTGAATACGAGAAATATTTGACGACATAGTGGTAAAAATTACTTTGCCGTGTGCCTTTTTCACCTGCAGTTCAAGATGATCTTCAATAGTCTCTTCTGATAACGTATAGCCACTTCGTTCGCTTCTGACGCAATCTGAGAGAAGACAGAGGATACCCGACTCCCCTGCGAGAGCAATTTTTCCTACTTCAGTTGGCCATCCATCCACCGGTGACCAGTCAAATTTAAAATCTGAAGCGTGGAAAAGGACACCGAGAGGTGTTTTGATAATCAGATTGGTAGCATCGGGAATTGAATGCGTTACATGAACAAATCTCACTTGAAATGCTCCGAAGTTAAGAATTTGTTTATGCTTCACTGGATGCAGTTCTGCTTGGATACCGTGATCTGCCAATTTACCTTCAGCAAGTGCAACGGTTAACCTCGTTCCATAAACGGGAATACGAATTTGGGAAAGCAACGTTGAAAGCCCTGACGTATGATCTTCGTGTCCGTGAGTAAGTACCGTCGCGCGCAAGGTATCTTGCTTATCGAGCAGATAGCTTACGTCGGGCATGATGATTTCATCTCCTGTTTCGGAAAACCCGATTCCACATTCGACGATAATACTATCGGCGATTTTCCCATCCCGCCAATATTCATACACGAACATGTTTTTGGTGACTTCACCAACTCCCCCTAAAAAGACGATTCTTACTTTTTCATCCATAATGTTTTTGTAATAGCGCCCTGATGCGCTCTTTTCTTAACAAGCTAAACCCTTACAGCACACTATTAGCTATATCTTCCTCATAGTGAATATTCCTACGCCTAATAGTACTAGACTAAAAATAATTAACGGAAAATTAGTAATAACTGTAGAATTGGATGTCTCAAGACTCATGAGTATTACACCTCCAATAGCACCACCAGTGGCCAGTGAGATTCCTGCAACTATTTTATATTGTATTTTTTGATTATTATTGTTCATTACTGTTCACCTCTTTATTAATTTCAATTAATTGACCAATACCTTCCGACACGTTACATAGTCTAAAAAGATGATAACTGCTGCCCCGTATCGCTCGTGATGACGCTTTTATCCCACTTCACTCGGTAAATACTGTTTAATATTTTCTTTTGTTATTTCCACCTTTTTTGATTTTCCTTCAATGATTTCCCGGGCAACTTTTCGGCAAACGGCGTTGATGGTTCGCTCAAGCGTTCGAATACCCGCGTCAAATCCTAAGGGACGAACGATAAGCGGCCATACATCTGATGCAATAATTAATGTCTCATTGGACAATCCCGTCGCGGTTAATTGTTTTGGGAATACATAATCTCTGCCAATTGCAGTCTTTTCTTCATCACTATACGACGGCATTTGGATTACTTCAAGTCGGTCAAGGACAGCAGTTGCGATATTTTTTGTATTGTTGGCTGTTGCAATAAATAAAACCTGTGATAAATCAAATGGATAGTCAAGATAGTGATCAACAAATCGCACATTTTGCTCCGGATCAAGAAGTTCTACCAGAACACCCATAATATCAGCTCGTGTACTTTCTGCTACCCGATCGAGCTCGTCAAGCAGTACAACGGGATTTTTAGAACCTGCTCGGATGAGTGCTTTGATTAATTGTCCGGGCTCAGCATCCGGATGAACGCGTGATTGACCTCTCAGATCAAGCGCAGACCCCATACCGCCGAATGGAATACGCGCATATCGGCGACCCAGCGCTTCTGAAATTGCTTTGGCAAGTGTCGTTTTACCCGTACCGACGAGTCCGACAAAAAAGAGAATCGGCGCACGACTGCCTTCTTTTTGACCACGCGCTTTAAGCGCAAGAACTGACAAATATTCAAGAATACGGTCTTTAATAACACCCATTCCATAGTGATGCTTGTCCAGAATTGCACGCGCCCCTGACAAATCCAAGGTGTCGCGTGTTACGGCATCCCACGGTAAGGACAACATCATATTGATATATTTTTGTGTCGGTTCTACGAGCAAGGGATTTGATTTTGACTGTGCAGTCATTTGCTCAATCTTGTCAATAAGATCGGGGGGAATATGGGCTGCTGTTAATTTCTGATTAAGTGTTTGAGGAGTCATACCTCTTAGTATACTATTTTACGTAAGGACTAACGATCTTCACGCAAGTGAGGATGCTGATAACGTTGTTTACTGTATCCACCGCGGTGGTCTCCCTGACGATCTCCCCGTCCGCCTCTACTACGATCATCTCTCTGTGAAGAAAGACGTGGTCGATCACGTCTTTCTGATTTTGTATCTTCTCCAAACAACATAGAAAGATTTATTCGTTTACGCTGATCTATTTCAACCACACGAACACGAACTGTTTGACCAACTGAGACTACGTCTTCTGGCTTCTCCACAAACTCCGTGCTCATTTTGGAAAGATGAACGAGACCTTCTTTTCCGGGAAGTATCTCAACGAATGCCCCAAACGACATCAAGCGTTTTACCTCTCCTTCAAACACTTCTCCCTCTTTTACTTCGCGTACAATACCCTTTATCCAGTCGACGGCTGTTTGTACTTTAGCCGTATCTAGCCCGGCAATCGTTACAACACCATCATCCTCAACATTAATATCGCACCCAGTCTCGGCAATGATAGATTTAATCATGCGTCCACCCGGACCGATTACTTCACCAATTTTTTCAACGTCAATAGTAACTGTTTCAACTTTGGGAGCATACTCTGAAACAGCTGTTCGAGTTGATGGTATAACTGAATTCATCATATCTAGAATCTTTAAACGAGCCTCATAGGATTGCGCAAAGGTATCCTTAATCATGGGAAGTGTTAATCCATCAATTTTAATATCAAGTTGTATTGCCGTAATGCCTTCTTTTGTTCCGGCCACTTTAAAATCCATATCGCCGCCAAAATCCTCAACTCCCATAATGTCAGTCAACAGAACAAATTTCTCTCCTTGAGTAACTAATCCTGTAGAAATACCGCCAACCGGCGCTTTTATCGGTACTCCCGCATCCATGAGCGAAAGCGTTGAACCGCACGTTGACGCCATAGAAGTAGATCCGTTTGATGAAAGAATTTCTGAAACCACGTGAATGGTGTAGGGAAATTCTTCTTCTGTTGGGATGACCGGCTCAAGAGCACGTTCTGCTAACGCACCATGACCAATTTCACGTCTTCCCGGATATCCAACACGTCCCGTTTCTCCTACTGAAAACGGCGGCATATTGTAATGATGCATATATCGCTTCGTCTCTTCGCCTTCGGCCGATTCTAACCACATTTCAAGAGAGGGTGGTGCAAGCGTGGTAATAGTAAGAGCCTGAGTGTCTCCTCTTTGAAATATTGCGGAACCGTGGGTACGCGGTAATACCGACACGCGTCCTGACAAAGGTCTGAGATCTTTAAGTCCTCTACCATCAACTCGTTTTCCTGTTTTAAGAATAATCTCGCGCATATTTTCTTCAAATATCTCATCGAGGACGCCTATTACTTCACTTGTTGAATATGCCTCTTCGTAAGCTTTTGAAAGCTCGGTAATTAACTGCATATGCTTTTCATATGCTCCCTCTTTTTTGAGTGTGCGCGCGGTCAGTGTTTCTACTATTTCCTTCTTGTGTGATTTTTTGATAGCGTCAAACAGTTTATGATCTCTTTTCTCGGGGACTACTTGCTTCTTTTTGCCTGCTTTCTTTTGTAACTCTTCAATAACGGCAATGATCGGCTTCGTTTCGTCAAGTGCCATTTTAATTGCGCTAAACATTTTCTCTTCAGGAATCTGATTTGCACCTGCCTCGATCATCACTACTTTTTCTTTTGAACTTGAAACAACCAGATCAAGATCTGAAAATTCCATTTCCGCGTTTGTTGGATTTACGACAAAATTTCCATTGGCCGTTCCCATACGAACAGATGCAATGGGACCGTTCCAGGGAATTGATGACAGGTAGAGTGCGGCAGATACTGCCAGCATACCTACCATATCAGAATCGTTTTCACGATCAACTGATAAAACCGTGACAATCACCTGTACGTCTTTTTTAAATGCTTTGGGAAATAACGGGCGGATTGATCGGTCGATTAATCGCGCTTTAAGGATTAAATCGTCAGAAGGACGTCCTTCACGCTTCACCCATCGGGAACCCTTAATTCTTCCACCGGCATACAGCTTTTCGGTAAATTCAACTGAGAGAGGAAAATAACCTCGATCTGAATCTTGTTTACTCACCGCAACCGTTGCCAATACGACCGTATCACCATATCGGGCATATACTGCTGATTCTGCTTGAGGAGCCAGTTCACCGGTTTCAAAAGTAAAAGGACGATCTGCGATCGTTATTGTCTGCGTTATTTTTTTCACGTATTTTATTTCTTAAGTCCCAATTTTTTTATTAATTCTTTGTAGCGAACTTCATCTTTTCCCTGCAAGTAAATAAGGAGTCTGCGGCGTTTTGAAATGATACCGAGAAGTCCTCTCCGGGAGTGATTGTCTTTTTTATTAGATCCTAAATGTTTTGCAAGATTATCTATTCGATTGGAAAGAAGAGCAATTTGCACTTCCGGTGAACCGGTATCGCCTTGTTTGACGGAAAATTCATCGATAATTTTCTGCTTGTTTTTATTTGACTCACCGTTGGTAACTTTCTGCGGTATTTCTTTTTCTACTTTAGTAACTAATTTTTTCGTCGGTGTTTTTTTTGCCGCCGTTTTTGGTTTTATTTTCTTTGGATCTTTGGATCCCTGCCCGCCATCGCTGCGCTTAGGCGCTGGCAGGCGGGTTTGGATCTTCGGATCTTTTTTTGTTTTTTTGTTTGCCATAATTTAGTTTCCTCCTTGTTTGTTCGTGGTAAAGATCTTCGGCTTCAGCCAATCTTCCGGTGTTTGATCCTCAACATCATGATCCACATTGCCCAATTGGTTATCTGACGATTGAACCTGAATATCCCCCTGTTGATTGCGCTGTTGAGACTGATCGGAAACCTGCTGATTCGTCGGGGTTGATTTGTTTGTTAAATTTTGTGCTTTCAGTCGTCCAAGGAATGATAACACATCAAGTGCCTGCGGGTCTACTGCATCTATGGTAACTGATCCGTATTTACTAATAATTCCGGTATATAAATTTGATGCGGCATCTTGATCAAGCGGAAGTCTGAGATCTTTAACCAGTTGTGCAACTAATTGAGAAACGGGCATATTTTCAACGATATTAATGCGGCCAAATCGGGTATTATTATTTGACTTATCAATGTTGATCAATGGTTTTTGGCTAAATATGTTTTTATGACGATCGTATATTTCACCCAAAGAAGACAAATTATTTGCTCCGAGTACAAATACGGCGTCATAATCACCCCGTCCATAATTATATTCTATTTGGTTGGGATCAAAGTCAAGCTTTTCTCCCCGTGGCTCGATGACTAGGTTAAACCGGTTATTCTCGATGTGATAACTGACCTTTTCAATGGATCCTTCTTGATAGGGAAGTGAAACAACAAGATTATTTCCTCCTGTTATTTTGTCAGTGATTTTGTCTATACTGAATAAATGTGATAGTTCGACTTTTACTTTTTGTGCAGAAACAATAGTCACTTGCTTGCGCATTTTGACAAGCGTCATATATAAAGCCAATCCAGCAGCTACCACGTCTTCATCATTAGACTGGGCAAGCGCTATTAAAACTGACTGAGAATTCTGAAGTAAACTTCGAATTTCAAATACGTTATTAGTATTCATTTATGGAGCAGAATCTTATATTGTATGTATTAATCTATTTTAGAACTCATAAAGTGTATAAGATTGTATCATATCACCCGGTTTGAAGTCAACTGGAGCCGTCAGCAAGAGACCGCACATGTCGCCCTTTTTAACTTTTGTCACTTCTTCTTTTTGTTCACGAAGTGATTTAATCCTTAAGCCCTCAGCTATTTCTTTATTGCCGCGCGTAATAATCACCTTATCACCTTTTGCGATGCGTCCTTCCATAACCTGACAACCTGCAACTTCGCCATCGCTCGTTTCAAATGTCTTGAGTATCTTTGCCTGGCCAATAATTTCACGTTGCGGACCTTGCGCAAGAAGCGTCACCACTTCTTCAATTTCCTCAAACAGTTTATAAATGAGAGTATAGGTTCGAATCCTGACTGCCTCATCTTTTGCTAATTTTGTGACACGGCTTGGCACTTTAACATTAAACCCAATAACGACAAGGTCCATCGTCTTTGCCTGGGCAATATCGCTTTCAGTTATTTCACCGATACCGGTTTGAGAGACAGAAACTTCTTTGGGTAATCCGTGTAAAATTGCTTCAAGAGATCCAGAGGCATCTGCTTTAAGAAAAAGTTTCAAAATAGCATCACTATTTTTATCAAGAACTGGCTTAACGCTCATCTCAGAAGGGGCCTGCACGCTAGTTGAATCTTTTGACGTAACCAACGATCCAACCGTCGGTAAGGATGTAAACCCAAGAATTTCTACCGGACGACCCGGAAGGGCTTGATCAATTCCTTTTCTATATTCGTCAACGAGTGCACGAACGGGAAATGTTTCTTGTTCCACCCGAATTTCATCTCGAACACGAAGCGTGCCTTGCTGTACGATAATAGTTGCGACATTTCCGCGCCCGGGATCTTTCTTTGCTTCGATTACTACTGCTGAAAGCGGCGCGTTTGGATCGGCTGTAATATTTTTTAACTCAGCGACCAGGAGTATTGCTCCAAGAAGATCATCAATACCTTCACCTGTTTTTGCTGAAACCGCCACGTTCGCAATTGAACCACCATGTTCTTCAACGATGACGTTCTGCTGCAAGAGATCTTTCTTAACTTTATCAGGATTTGCACCGACAATATCCATTTTAGTCAATACAACAATCATTGGAATTTTTGCCTTTTGAATAATTTTTATCGATTCAACCGTTTGCGGTTTAACCGATTCTTTTGCATCGATGACGAGAAGTGCTATATCGGCAACAGAAGCGCCGCGAGATCTTAAGTTGGCAAATGCTTCATGGCCGGGCGTATCAATAAAGGTGATTTTTTTGCTTCCTACCGGGACTTGATAGGCACCAATATGCTGGGTAATGCTGCCGAATTCGCCCAAAGCTACGCGTGATTTTCGAATATAGTCGAGAAGAGTCGTCTTACCATGATCAACATGACCCATCACCGCAACGACGGGCGGCTTAACAAATGTAGAAGAATCGATATGAGATGTTTGTTTTTTCTGTGCCATACGGTTTTTGTAACGTTGTAGTTCTCATACGTCACTAGATTCTGTCTGATCCGATTTTGAATCTTTTTTCTTTTTAGATGATTTAGTTTCTTCTTTTGATTTATCTCCCTCATCTGACTTTTTAGCTGATTTTTCGTCTTCAGATTTAGCTTTAACTTGATCTTCCTTTGAGCGAGCTGCTTTTCTTGTTCCTTCCGGATCATCTTTTGATCGAATATCGATGATGTACCCCGTTAACTTTGAGGCAAGTCTGACATTTTGACCGCCGCGGCCGATAGCCAGTGAGAGATGATCTTCGGGAACAAGAACCAGTGCCTGTTTTTCTTCTTCGCTAATTGTTATTACAAGATCTTTTGCCGGCGCAAGAGCTGCAGTGATAAATTGAATGGGATCGGGACTCCACTGAATAACATCAACTTTTTCATCCTGGCCAATTTCATTGATAACTGCCTGGACACGAACGCCTTTTTGTCCCACACATGACCCCACCGGATCAACACCTGCCTGATCAGAGTGAACCGCAATCTTTGTCCGGGCTCCGCCTTCACGCGCTATTACTCTTATTTCAACAGCGTCATTGGAAACTTCGGGAACTTCCCGTCTAAACAGTCCAGCGACGAGTTGTGCATCGGCACGGGAAAGAATGATTTCGCTTCCCCGTCGTCCGTCCCGTATTTCTTTAATATAAAAAGTAAGTCGCTGATTTACCCGATATTGTTCGCTACGAATTTGTTCAGAAGGCGGCATGATACCTTGAGCGCGGCCTATATCAACAATAATATTCGGTCCGTCAAAGCGTAAAATCATACCGTTGACAATTGATCCTACCCGTGAGGCATAATCAGTTAAGATAGCGCTTTTTTCTTCTTCGCGAATTCTTTGTAGGATTACCTGTTTTGCAGTTTGCGCGGCAATACGGCCAAATCCAGGCGGTGTAATATCTTCATCTTTTTTTAGTATTTTTGCTTCACCGGTCTTATCGTTCAATTCAACAACGAGCTCTTCCTCTTCACCGACGCTTTCACCGTAATCTTTTAAGTATGCGGCACGAATAGCACCTTTTATCGTTTCTAGAACCACAGAAATATCAATTCCTCGTTCGGTTGCAACTTGATTCAGTGCGAGTGCAAATTCTGTTCTGACTATTGCTGGCATATTTAATAAAAAAGGTGGGTTTCGTCCCACCGAGTATCTCACATTTCCAATTGGCTATCTTATTGTATCATAGAGGAGAACAAAGTCAATCTTAGGAGGCTAACTCTCTGCGTGTTTTCAAGAAATAATTATTCCCATTTGGAATCGAATATTCTTTGACCGTCATTTGGGTATCTTCAATCGTTACATAGTTAAAATAGGACAATCCCGTTGATTCCATAACCGGCTCTTCTTGCGACGGATACCAGGCAAATTGCATAAAGGTACTGCCGATACTTGAATAGAAGACACCGTCTTTAACAATCTGCATACCGCGATGGATATGACCGAAAAATACGCAGAGTAATCTATCTCCTACTTTCTTCAATAACGAATGTAAACGATCCCCTTCCAAAAGAAGCATGTTTTTATTAAGCCACAACGAATCTAACTCGATAGGCGGATAGTGAATGAAAATAACAAGAGGCAGTGTGCCATTTGTAATTTCTTGTTCTAAAGCCTTAAATTGATCTTCTGAAAGGGATCCGTGGGGATCAATGGTATCAGGTCCCCGTCCGTCGAGAACGATAAAACGGTAACCTTTCAAGTCAAAATAATATGTATTCTTTGATACATCGGTAACCAAATCAATCCGATCTCCCTGATTAAGATATTTTTTGATAAACGATGATCGGTCGTGATTTCCGGTCACGTAATAAACGGGATATTTTAATTTTGAAAATATCTCTTGAGCATTTTTAAAAGAGGGATCGTCGGGAATGGTTGCAGCAACGTCTCCAGAGTGGATAATAAAGTCAGGTTTCTCTTTTAAGTTATTTAAGTAATCAACTATCTTTTCCGCACACGGATACGGCGCAACATTGTACAATTTAAAATCTTTGGTTGGACCAATGTGTGTGTCTGATATGTGGATGAAACGGATGGATTTCGACATGGTAGTATTATAACAATATGAATAAACAATTAGTAGTATCATATTTACAGAAGGAATATCCCAAAAAAAATATTATTTGTATTCCAGAGGAAAACCCGAATGAAATAATTTGCGAAATAGATCCTACTGAAATCACCCTGATTATAGTACCGCAATTGCAGTAATTGACAGTTCAAAACAACACTAACATAAACGTACTACAGAAACATATGAAGTAATAAGGGGAACTTTAGAAATAACTATAGATAACAAGAGAGTGTTTTTGTCTGTACCAATGTATTAATACATTGGTACATTCTAACTACGATTACGTTTCATAAACGATTTATCAGTATGATGTGTATTTCTCTACTTTTCATTAACTTGCTGATATTTACCACGATGATATACACTTATTTCTGTTTCACTTATTTTACACAGATCTTCTTTGTCACCATAGACAGTTTCAAAAGAAACACCGACAATATAGCATTTACCATTACTAGGATTTGTTAAAATTGTTCCAATTAATTTATCATTCGGTCTTAAACGAATGTCATATTCAGTCAAAATTAAAGGATATTGGTTTGGATAGACAATCATAGCGCCGGATTGAGGAGTCTTAAACTGTTCGCTAATCTCAATTAAGCCGTTTATAGAATGGTTGCAGAGTTTAATTGATCGAATGTTTTTCATTAATTTTCTTAAAACTCTCTCAACAACTCTTTCTGCCTTCTAGATAAATTTTTGGGGATTTCAATAATAAACCGTATATACTGATCCCCGCGTCGATTTAATTGCGGATGCGGGACTCCTTTTCCTTGTAATCTAATCAATGTTCCGGGTTGAGTACCCGGCCTGACTTTTAATTTAAATATACCATCGATCGTCGGAATTTCTATGGTATCTCCTAATGCAGCTTGAGAAAATGTAATTTTTTGATCAAGAACAATATTTTGTCCTTGTCTCTTAAATCTATCGTGAGGTTTTACCTGAACGATTAAATCAAAGTCATTGAATCGAATACGCATATTGTCATCAACGCCCGCCGGTATTTTAATCTTTCGTTGTTTGCCCTGAATAACAAAGCTTTTTTCGGTGCCTTTGATGGCATCCATAAAATCAATCGTTACCTGATACACGGGCTTTCTCTGACGTTGACCGCCGTATGCGCCGCCAAAGAATTGTTCAAAAATATCAAAAGGATCAGATCCGCCGAATAAATCTTCAAAATTTACATTTCCGCTCGACGAATACGAATATTGAAACGGGCCCTGCTGAAATCCGCCTGAAAAGGGACTTCCAGCACCAAATCCTCCGGGTCCACCTGAGCCGTTTCGCGTAAAAGCATTATGGCCGAGCTGGTCATACATTTGTTTTTTCTGAGGATCGCGTAGTACTTCATAGGCGCGATTAATTTCTTTAAATTTCTCCTCTGCTTCTTTTTTAGCTTCACCTGCATGTTTATCCGGGTGCCACTTCAGAGCCTGTTTCCGATAGGCCGACTTAAGCTCTTGATCAGAAGCATTTTTAGAAACACCTAAAATTTGGTAAAAGTCTGTATTATTTGCCATAAGATTTGTAATGGATTACTACAACAGTTACTTACAAAAATAGCGCGTTCCCGCGCCAACTCGTAACTCGCCTGCCTGTCGGCAGACAGGTAACTTTTAACTCGTAATTTATTCAACCACTTCTCCCTCTTCA
This sequence comes from Candidatus Roizmanbacteria bacterium RIFCSPLOWO2_01_FULL_40_14, assembly GCA_001788215.1. Lineage (GTDB taxonomy): Bacteria > Patescibacteriota > Microgenomatia > 2-01-FULL-40-14 > 2-01-FULL-40-14. Next base: position 18,537 of record MGAO01000006.1, read on the forward strand.
GCTTCATCTTTATTTACTTCTTCACCTTTTTTATCTGAAGATTTCTTTTCTTCTTTTGATTCTGATGATTCTTGCTGTCCTTGCTTTTGATAAAATTGCTGACTCACTTTCTGCATTTCGTCGGCCAATTCTTTCTGCACTTTTTCAATGTCTTCTTTTGATGCATCTTCTTTTGCAATAGTATCCTTAACGGATTTAATTTTGTCCTGAAGAGATTTCTTATCTTCTTCTTTTATCTTATCCTTCTGTTCATCCATAAATTTTTCCGCTTGAAATACGAGATTGTCAGCCATATTTCGTGCTTCAATCTGCTCTTTTTTCTTTCGATCTTCTTCAGCATGCTCTTCTGCTTCTTTTCTCATCTTCTCGATTTCCTCATCAGAAAGACCTGTAGATCCCTTAATCGAAATAGATTGTTCTTTCCTAGTTGCCTTATCTTTTGCTTTCACATTTAAAATGCCATTTGCGTCAATATCAAAGGTAACTTCAATTTGAGGAACGCCGCGCGGCGCTGCCGGAATACCATCCAGAATAAATCTTCCGAGAGATTTATTATCAGAGGCGAGTGGACGCTCT
>MGAO01000006.1:19164-19830 GCA_001788215.1 Candidatus Roizmanbacteria bacterium RIFCSPLOWO2_01_FULL_40_14
TCGCCGCCTAAAACCCCCGCTTGAACCGCTGCACCAACAGCCACGACTTCGTCCGGATTGATTCCTTTATGGGGTTCTTTACCAAAAAAGTCTTGAACAGTTTTTTGAATCTTCGGCATCCGCGTCATACCACCGACCAGAATTATTTCGTTGATGTCAGATTTCGACATCTTTGCATCCTTCATCGCTGCCTCAACCGGTTTTATCGTTTTGCCAACAAGATCATCCACGAGTTGTTCCAGTTTGGAACGGCTTAGTTTCATTGTTAAATGAAGCGGTCCTGACGACCCTTGGGTAATAAACGGTTGATTAATTTCTGATTCCTGGGTACTTGAAAGTTCAATTTTTGCTTTTTCAGCCGCATCGCGGATTCTCTGAAGCGCCTGCGCGTCTTTTCGTAAATCAACACCATGCTCTTTTTTAAACTCATTAGCTATCCAATCAACGATTTGTTGATCAAAATCATCTCCTCCTAAATGAGTATCGCCATTGGTTGCTTTCACCTCATACACTCCTTCACCAAGTTCAAGAATGGAGATGTCAAACGTTCCTCCTCCTAAGTCGTAGACTGCAATGGTATGGGCGTGTTTTTTGTCCATGCCGTATGCGAGCGCTGCAGCAGTTGGTTCGTTGATAATGCGTAAAACTTCAAGTCCTGCAATTTCT
>MGAO01000006.1:19892-22533 GCA_001788215.1 Candidatus Roizmanbacteria bacterium RIFCSPLOWO2_01_FULL_40_14
TTGAGTCACTTTATCACCGAGATAGCTTTCCGCATCTGCTTTTAGTTTTCCGAGGACTTTTGCACCGATCTCCTGGGGAGTAAACGTCCGGCCGTCAGCTTTTATCGCCGCAATACCATCTCGTCCTTCTACAATTTCATACGGGAGAAGACCCTTGTCTTTCTGCACTGAAGAGTCTCTGAACCGGCGTCCCATTAATCGTTTGGCAGAATAGATTGTCGATTTTGGATTAATAACCATTTGCCGTTTTGCTACATCTCCGACGACATTTTTTATCGGATCAACGACCGACGGTGTGGTGTTTTTACCTTCAGCATTCGGTATAACTTTGGGCTGTCCACCTTCCATCACGGCCATGCATGAATTGGTTGTCCCTAAATCGATTCCGAGTATTTTTGCCATAAGTATATGGTAATGCAATTATTATAGCGAATCAAGACCACTTACGGCCTGTGGTGTTGATTGTGCGTTATTGTACATATCATTATATTCCAGTGTTTGCATATTTGACGGTACATTATTTTCGGTTCGCTTCATAAAAAAATCCTGTTCGCATGCTTCATACGTTTTTTCCATCATACATTGATTCATAAAAGTATTTTTTTCCTGGTTCCTCCCCAGCATCGTGATAAGACCGACTCCTATCAGAACCAAGACTAAAACAATAAATAATTGTATAAATGTTTTCATGATGCGACAACTTTTACTTGTACCGGACGCAGTACTTTTCCCTTAAATCGGTATCCGGTCCTTGTTTCAACAAGTTTATTTCCATTCTGCTCTGCTTCTATACATTCCATATATGCAGGATTAAACTCGTCTGTTTCCTTGATATGAATTCGCTCAAGCCCTAAATCTTCAACAATTTTCCTCAGTTCTTTATATATCAAATCTATGCCTATATCTTGCGTATGCTTTTCAGCCCGTTCGAGATGGTCAAGAACGGGGATGAGCTTTTCAATAAATGATTCATGTGCATATTTATAAAATTCCTCTTTTTCGACTTGCGTACGTTTTACTAAGTTTTGATAATCAGCAAGTGCTCGTAAATACTTATCTTTATAATCAATTTGCTCTTCTTGTTCCTCTACTTTTTCATCTAAAGGATGACCTCTTTTCGGCTCAGAATGATTGTCTTTTTGATCATTTGTTCCTTTGATCTTTTGATCTTTTGAATTTTTCATCGTCCTAATTCGCTTAACAATTCACCAAAATACGTAACCATGGGAATTAACCGGCGATATTGTAGCCGATACGGTCCGACAATTCCGATTGCTCCCGAATGTCCATTACTATTAAATCGCGCATACAGATAACTACAAGGGAAAAAAATCTCTTCAGGAAATTCTTCCCCCAGTATTAAATAAAATGGATCGTTTCCAACAGATCGCTGATAGAGATCCTGCCAGAATGCTGATCGGTCAAGATGAGCCAAGACTGCCCTGGTCAGATCAATATCGAAAAATTCTGGATAGTCGAGAATATTTGCCGATCCTGCATAGAATAACTGACCATCGTCGGTACTTGCAACCGCAAGGGATTTACTCCGCTCGGCAAGGGTGTGTACTGCTTCACTTATGAGCTCCTGTCGTTGATGACGCACGTTCCACATTTTCTCTTTTACGGAAACTTCTTCAGAAACCGGCATTACTTCTTGTTCTAACAGTCGGGAGACATAGTACTTCAGCGCCATCGGCGTGGGTACGCGGCCCGCACTTTTATGTGGTTTTTTAAGATATCCCAAATTGGTCAGCTGAACCATTTCGTTTCGGATCGTCGCGGGTGAAACAGAAAGCTGATATTTCTTTTCCAGTGTTTCACTTCCCACCGCTTGTGCGGATTCAATATATTCCTCAATAATTGCTTTGAGTATTTTGATTTGTCTGTCTGATAAATTCATATTAGCAGTCTACAACATTGTCTGCCAATTTGTCAAGACGCAATTTTTCTCTACTGTTGTTTGCTCAGGAGAATCTGTATAATAAATTTATGTGGGTGTATATTCTTCTTGCATTTTATGTAAATCTACTGATTAGCAATTATTCCCCTTCTTTATCAGTTTTAATATTGCTAATTTTACTGACATTTATTTCCTTCTATTTTAAGAAGAAAAAGTTTGCGTATATTTCAATTGGATTTTTAGCTTTGTTAATTATATCGACAATGTTTTATCAGCTGTCTATTATTTACCAATTACTATCTGGTGTTATCCACGAATTATCATTTTTACCTTGGACTTTTTCTCCTATAGTTTTCTTAGTTTCCTGTTTTTTTGTATTCAAAAATTATAAAAAGACAAAATCCAAAAAATCTTTATTGATTCCGTGGCTTCTTATTGCTTTTATAACTGGGTTTATCACTTTCCATAGTTTCTTCAATAAGTAACAAGTCAGCAATTCTCGCCCCTTCCTTGTTCCTCTTTACTCTCCATGCTATCCTATGTATACGTGTGAAAAAGATAATCATTATCATTATCGGCATAGTGCTTATCGGCGCCGGTATTTACTTCGGTCGCGATTTTCTTCCAAAACTAACCAGTAGTCAAGGTGAACTTCATATCGAATCACAACCTGAAACAACCGTATTTGTAAACGATGAAAATAAAGAGAAAACTCCTATTACTCAGAAAATTGATCCCGGA
>MGAO01000007.1 GCA_001788215.1 Candidatus Roizmanbacteria bacterium RIFCSPLOWO2_01_FULL_40_14
TTTTTCCTAGAAGTATTTTTATGAATACGGATGCTTGCCGGTATTAATCCTAAGTTTTTGCATATAGGATCATTTGCCAAAGTTTCCACCACCTCTTCTATTCTCGGCATATCAGATGGATCAAAACAAATAGTAAACTTAGCATACGAATCTTCTCCGAGCGCTTCGGCTAAAATACGTGTAGCGCTTATATCTAATTTCCTCATAACAGCAGTTACTACTGCTGACTGACCAGGCCGGTCTTTTTGAAAATACAAATCAATATACCCAGCCTTCCTGTTGATCGGAAGGACTGCACTTACAAGCTCCTTCAACTGTTCGTCTGAAATATGTCCAAGTCCAATCTTGATAAGCAGGTCTTCAACAGATTGAGTTTCGATAATCATTGATTGTGCCACTTTGAGCATCGGGTCAAGACGAATCATACAAGTTGTACCCAGCAACACAAATGTATCGTCTACAATATCAAAACCATACTGCAATACTTCTTTCATATCGTCTGACAATTCAAGACCGTTTTTTCTATCTCTATTCAGTATGCGTTCGCTATGCTTTCGGGCAGTTTTTTTCCCATCTTCGTTTATGACAAAGCTTCTTACCCACGAATGATCCCAATGTTCAATTCCCTTCGGGTCAAATACTATTTGCACAGTATCTCCGTGAGAAATGACATAATTATAAGGAACTACATTCCCGTTAACATCTGCACCGGTAATCGTAGCCCAGCGAGTTGGTGCAATATCGTGTGCATAATCGAGAATAGTTGCACCTCTTTCTATATCCCAGGGAGTGCGAATTCCTTTATAGTTGACACCTATCACTCTGATATGTCTATCCTGAATCTGTGAGGAAAAAACAGTAACAAGATTTTCAGCGGTAGTCTCGAGATGCATGTCTGTATTTCCCTGTGCCTGTTCATACAATTTTTGAAAAAACCTGTATTTTCGATATGCTCTTCTGACCTGTTCCGGTACCTGAGTCAATATTGATTCGCCATGTGCTTGTATATAGGATAAATAATCATGGTGCCTATAGAGATCAACGAGAGAACTGTTTAAATGTTCATATACATCGGATGGACATACTCGGATGGATACATCCATTCGAGTATCAACATCACGTGCTCCAAAAGATAAGCTCGAGACATTATGTCTTCTTCTATCCTGTTTTATTTGCTCCATATCGAGGGGGGCTTTTGCCGTAAAACGACGGTTGCTCATAAGTTGAAACATTACTTTAACGGCGTCAGACTCCCAGTGATCATCTGATGTTACCTCGTTGAGACCGAGTACTACAGTTGGGCAAATATCTGATATAACTGGTTGTCTCAGTGTACCCATGGATTGGTATATATCATATATATTTGGTAACTCAACATGACTTTGAACAGGCTGACCGGCAAATGAATTTGCTACATATTCACCCATCGCTTCCATTTGATTTCTTATATTTACTTTGGCAAAGAATCGATCAAGATTGTATACAAACCTTTCATGGCGTGAACTTTGCCATCGTACCATGTTTCGTGCAATGGTATCTGCTTCTTGTCGCATGCCTAATATTTGAGCAAGACGCATGATGTTATAAGATCTTCTGACAAATCGTAACCGTCGGTTGCGTGACACTCCGTCTAGATCGGTTGAATTGTTCTCAGTATCAAATACTTTAAAAATTCCGATGCGAGGATTTCTGATTGTTGATCCAATTACTGATTCTAGATATTCAGATTCAGACTCTTCGGGCGATTGGTATCGGGATCGAAGTATCGTAAGTCCACGTACCGAATTTGCGAAAGACAAAGACTCGTCAGAATACTCGCCATATAAACTTATTATCATATCTAAAATGCGAAACATAGTGTCTTCGTCAACATCATGACAAGAACCAACTCCAATTGAAATGGTGTCCATTTCATAATCAGCTGCCTTTTTAGCTATTGTCAAAGGATGAAAACTAAAAGGAAGACCAGTTCCTCTATTCTGATTAGCGTGTGCGAGAATCCCAAGATAAATCATATTAGTTGTCAACTCCAATTCATCTTCAGTCATATGACGTTTACTAGGATCTAGTATCTGCTCAATTAAATTTGTTTCGATAGGATAAAAACCGGTTTGAGGATCAACGTGTTCGTCAAATCTTTCAGGCCTAACTGGAGTTCTGTTCTGTAATAAGTCGATTTGTTCGGGAAATTCTGCACGTATGTCATACACTACATCTGGTCTTTTCATGAATGAAGGTAATTATAGCGCTAATGTAAACAGGAGGATAACTAAGTTAATACTCTTCAAGAGTAGAAGTGTCGCCGATATCGAGGCCGAGTTCTTTAGCTTTCAAAATGCGCCGCATGATTTTGCCGGAGCGGGTTTTCGGAAGTCTTTCTATAAATTCAATTTCACGGGGATAGGCATGTCCGGCTAAATGGTGTTTTACAAATTCAGAAAGCTCCTCTTTCAGTTTCTCTGTTGGTTTTACATCTTTCTTCAGCGTCACAAATGCCTTGATAATTTCGCCGCGCAGTTTATCAGGTTTCCCAATGACGCCGGCTTCAACCACCGCCGGATGATCAACAAGGGCTGATTCTACTTCAAACGGACCGACGCGTTCACCAGAAGTCTTTATAACATCATCAGCCCTGCCCACGAACCAATAATATCCATCTTCATCTTTGTATGCTTGATCGCCAGTAACATACCATCCTTTTTTGAAATAAGATTCATACTTTTTAGGACGGCGCCATATTTTGCGCATCATGCTGTCCCACCCTTTTTTGAATACGAGATTGCCGGGTTGTTTCACTTTTAATAAATTTCCTTTGTCATCGGCAACCGCTGCTTCTATACCGGGGAGTGGTTTACCCATCGATCCGAGTTTAATTTTAAGACCGGGACGATTGGCAATCATCATACCGCCTGTCTCTGTCTGCCAATAGGTATCATAAAAATAGAGACCAAATGCTTTTTTACCCCATTTGATGGGTTCAGGGTTGAGCGGTTCTCCGACCGATGTCATATGCCGAAGGGATGATAAATCATATTTCTTAACGAGGTCGGTGCCGGCGGCGGCGAGCATACGAATAGCGGTTGGCGCGGTGTACCAAACCGATACTTTATACTCCTGTAAAATACGGTACCATGTTTCAGGCGTAAAACGGCCTTCGTGAACGACTGTTGAAGCACCAAGACTCAGCGTCCCCAGAATTTCATACGCAATGCCGGTTACCCATCCCGGATCTGCCGTACACCAATAAATATCATCTTCCTGCAGATCCAAAACAAGTTTTGCCGTTTTCTGCTGATGATAAATAGCTTTATGGACATGAACGACCCCTTTCGGTTTACCCGTCGTTCCCGAGGTGTAGAGCATAAACGCCGGGTCTTCTTCTTGGGTCTGAGCGATTCGAAATTGGTTGCTTGCATCGGCCATTCTCTTTTGAAACGCATCTGATTCTATAACGATAACATGCTTTAGATTGGGAAGCTTTGAACGAACCTTGTCAATCCTTGGTTTAAGGGCCTGATTAGTTACCAAGATCTTTGCATCAGAATTGTCCAGACGATCTTGTAGTGCTTGCGGACCAAATGCGGCAAACATAGTGCCGGCTATTGCCCCTGTCTTTAACGCTCCTAAAAATCCGTAAAACAATTCCGGTACCCGGGGTAGAAAAAAGAACACCCGATCTTCTCTCTGGATACCGTATGATTTCAATACACTGGCGAATTTGTTTGAAAGAAGAGACATTTCAAGGAAGGTAATTTTCTTTTTGGTCCCGTCTTCTCCTTCCCAGTAAAGTGCTACTTTGTTACGGCGTTCAGACTGTGCATTTTTGTCGACGGCTTCAACAGCGGCGTTCAAGTATTTCATACTTAAGTTACGAATTACAAGTTTGTAAGTTACGAGTTATTCGTGTCATTCCCGCGGAAGCGGGAATCTAGCGATTTATTTCTATAGATTCCCATTTTCATGGGAATGACAAAAAATGCATATTCGTAATTTTTAACTTACAAACTGGTTCTCATTCTAGCAGATTTCTTCCCGTCATTTCAACGGGTAAATTAATACTCATAATAGATAAAATGGTCGGCGCTATGTCTCCTAATTTTCCTTCAGGAAGTTCACGCGGCTTACCTTCAAGTTCAGGACCAACAATGATACAGGGAACTGGATTTCCTGAGTGTTCTGTGTTTACCGTTTGTGTTTGGCGATCAAGCATCTCTTCACAATTACCGTGATCAGCGGTGATAATGAGATAACCACCTACGTGAGAAATAGCCTGATCTAATTTTCCAATACACTCATCGGTTACCGAACACGCCGTGATGGTTGCTGGGATGACGCCGGTGTGACCTACCATATCAGGAGCGGCAAAATTGATAATGATAGAGTCATAGACATTCTGTTTTATTCTTTCAATAACGCCATCGGTGATTTCTCTGGTGCGCATCTCCGGAGCTTTGTCATACGTAGCTATTTGAAGTGATTGGATTATGAGGCGATCTTCCCCCACAAATGGCATTTCTCTTAGTCCGTTAAAATAAAATGTAACGAATCGTTCTTTTTCGGATTCCGCTGCCCGCAATTGCCTCATTCCTCGATCTGCAAATACGCGTCCGAGCGGATACTTAACGGGTTCGGGAGGGAACGCGATGGTAACCGGTAAATTTTTCTCATATTCTGCCATCGTAACAAAAAATAAGTTCTTCAGCTTTACTCCGCGGGAAAAAGATCCTTTAGGTTTATTAAATAGTGAAAAGAACGTATGAGAGCCATTTTTTGATCTATTGGTCAATTCATCAAAATCTTCAAGCACAAATGCCTTTGTAAGCTGTCGCGGACGATCGACACGAAAATTGTAAAAAATGACCGCATCGTTTTCTTTAATTATTCCTTTTTCCTGCTCATTTTTTGCTATAAGAACGGGCTGAACAAATTCATCCGTAATGCCTTGCTGATGCGATGCGGTAATAGCTTCCATGGCCGAAGGACTCATTAATGCCTCACCGCGGGTTAAAGCATTATAGGCTTTTTCCGTCCTTTCCCATCGATCATCACGGTCCATTGCGTAATATCGTCCTATGAGAGAAGCGATACGGCCGACTGGTCTTCTTTTTAATTCATCTTCTACCGCTGAGATGTATTGAGGTGAGGAAGTGGGAAGTGAATCGCGACCGTCCGTAAATAAGTGAAATTGTATATGACCCATTTCTTGTTCATAGCAGAGCAGAATAAGTGCATATAAATGTTCATTGTTTGCGTGGACGCCTCCTGAACCGATAAGTCCCATAATGTGTAAGGTACTTTTATGAGTACGAACATGATTAATCGCCTGAATAAACGCGTCATTTTTGTAAAAAGAAGCATCAGCTATTGCCATATTGATGCGCGGTAGATCTTGATACACGACATGACCGGCACCCATATTTAAATGGCCTGTTTCTGTATTGCCCACTTCGTCTCGAGGGAGACCGGCTGCCTCTCCTGAAGCGTTCAATATCCCATGCGGGTAAGATCGCCATAGACGATCTATGTGGGGAGTTTGTGCTTGACTTATTGCGTTTCCGGGGCCTGGTGGCGCAACGCCCCATCCGTCAAGAATGAGAAGTACTACTGGTCTCTTCATGCGTCAAATCGGCGGCAATAGAAAGGAGGCGGTTATATTTGGTGACCCGTTCACCGCGTGCAGGAGCTCCAAATTTTACGTAGTCACATTGAACACCGACGGCAAGATCTGCTATAAAATCGTCGACGGTTTCTCCACTTCGATGAGATACGGTAACCTTAAAATTATTTTTCTGAGCAAACTGTATTACTTTAAGTGTTTCGGTCAACGTACCTGCTTGGTTGGGTTTAACCAAGACGCCCGTGCAAGCTTGTTCTTGATGCGCTTTCTTAAGCCGCTCTAGATTGGTTGCGATCAAATCATCTCCCACAATAATAACATCTTCACCCAGCTGAGTCGTCAGTTTTTTCCATCCATTCCAATCATCTCCATACAAGGGATCTTCCAACATAAGTAAATGATATTGATTGTTAAGATCTACAAGGTATGCAATAAAATCGTCCGTTCTCATGGCCTGTTGTTTGTCACGTATTTTATAATGATCCTTTTTATAAAAATGATCTGATGCGACATCGAGTCCGATAAATACATCTTCACCAAATTGATACGGTGTATTCCTGACGGCCTGCATAATAATTTCGAACGCATCCAGGTTGGTATACAAATTCGGCGCATATCCCCCTTCATCTCCCACTGAATGGATCGCATTTTTATCTATTAACACTTTTCGTACTCGGTGATACAGCTCTACTCCCATTTGCAGAGAAGCAGGATATGGTTTTGACGATGCGGGTATGATGTGAAATTCCTGAAAATCAAGATTACCAGCGCCGTGTTTCCCTCCGTTGATTACATTAAAAATGGGAGCAGGGACACGAGTTATGGAAACTTGAGATCCTAACTGCGCATATAAAGAATTAATGTATTGATACAAGGACATCTGTAGACTATATGCCGCAGCGCGCGCGAGCCCTTGGGATATTGACAGGATAGTATTTCCACCAAAACGCTCCATTTGATCAGTCCCATCAACTTTTGCCAACCATTCGTCAATTTCGACTTGTCGTGAAGGATCAACTCCCACGAGTCCTGGTCCAATGACTTTATTGATGTACGCGACCGCCTTCGTCACGCCTAAGCCCATATAGCGATCTTTATTATTGTCCCGTAACTCGATAACTTCGTATTTACCGATAGCTGCCCCGCTCGGTACAGAAGATGAAACTGCGACACCACTATCGAGTAGAATGCTTGTTTCTATGGTTGGATTTGCCCGTGAATCAAGTATCTCACGGGAAGTGATGGATGAGATAAGTGCCATGGTTTTTATTTTTTAATGAGTTTCTTCTCTGCGTTATAAACTGTTTGCCGTACAGAATCAATAACGTCTGGATTAACAGAAATACTCGTCGTTCCCCATTGGACCAACTTTTCTACCAGTTCAGGATAATCAGATGGTGCTTGTCCACAGATTGAAGTGGTGATCTTGTGCTTATGGCACGTCGTGATTATTCTTTCAAGAGACCACAAGATGGCAGGATTCATTTCATTAAAACTCTGAGCCAGCCGGCTATTGTCTCGATCGACACCAAGGGTAAGCTGTGTCAAATCATTTGATCCGATAGAAACGCCGTCAATACCTACCTTTATAAAATCTTCCAGCATAATGACGTTTACCGGCAATTCTACCATCATCCATAGTTTAAAACTAGGCGACCTGAGTAAATGTTCAGATGCCATAATACGCTTCGTCTGAGTGAGTTCTTCAGGCGTTCGAACAAACGGGATCATAACGTGTAAATTTTTGTGGTTCATTTTTGTTCTTACCGTACGTACGGCCTCAAGTTCAAGTTCAAATACTTCCGGATCGGCGACATAGCGGCTTGCACCCCGATAGCCCAGCATCGGGTTTGCCTCGTAATCTTCATATTTGGCGCCGTGTTTTAAATTTTTGTATTCGTTTGTTTTAAAGTCAGTTGTTCGATAGATGACCGGCCGCTGTGGTCCAAAAGATTCACAAAATATGGCTATTTTTTCAGCCAAATGGGAGATGAATTCATTTCTCGCTTTTTTTCCCTGCTCGAGAACCCATTTTGGATGCATCCCGATATCGGCAAGCATGAATTCTGCACGAAGCAGTCCAACACCATCAACATTCTGCTGTGAGACAACTTTGGCGCGTGATACTTCTGCCAAATTGCAATAAATTTTTGTCGCGGTCTTTAAATGTTCAGATGAACCAGTTGGACGATGATGTGACCGCAGCACTGCTTGTGGTGCAATTCCCTTATAAATAATTCCTTTTGATCCATCGACGGTGATTTCCATGTCTTCTTTTACTTTGCGCAAGATATTTTCTGCTCCCACGACCGCCGGCAGTCCAAGTTCGCGTGAGACAATGGCCGCGTGAGATGTCCTGCCTCCCTTCTGGGTAACAATTGCAGAAGCCTTTTTCATGGCGGGCACGAAATCGGGATTTGTTTGTTCTGCAACTAAAATATCTCCGGTGTTTACTTTATAAATAAAGCGGGCGGCTTTTACGATAGCTACTTTGCCGCTGGCAATTCCGGGACTCGCCGGATCCCCTTTGGCTATCTCTTTCATTGCTTTCATCAGTTTTTCTATATCAACCTGACTATCTTCCTCATGCTCAAGAGTAGTAATCGGACGGGTCTGGACCACAAATAATGTTTTATCTTCAAATGCCCACTCAATATCCTGAGGGAAATAATAGTGTTGTTCTATGCGCTTTCCGATGCGTGCCAGTTCATGAATATATTCATCGGGTAATTTTTGCTTACCCCGTATGCTGGTAGGAACCGGCTCCTCATCTTGCTTCGTGCCGGGCATATATTTTTCCTGTTCTCCTATTGTTTTATGTAGAATTTTATTTGAAGATTTATCAATGACGTACTGATCAGGAGTTACGGCTCCTTGGACAATAAGTTCACCCAGACCGTATATTGCTTCTATAATGAGTTTCGTTTTGTCATTGCTGACCGGATCAACGGTAAACATGACTCCCGATAGCTCTGACTCAACCATTTTCTGTACGGGTATGGCAATTGCCACTTTGAAATGATCAAATCCATGATCGTGTCGGTAAAATATGGCGCGAGCCGTAAACAATGAAGCCCATGCTTTCCGTACTGCTTCAATAAGATTTGCTTCACCTACAATATTTAAGTACGTTTCCTGCTGTCCGGCAAATGAGGCTTCCGGCAAGTCTTCAGCGGTGGCACTTGAGCGGACTGCAACGGGTGTTTCGTGAGCCGCGGTAATATGTCCTAAGTTTTTTAAAAAGCGATTGTCTTTTGTCTCATGTGCTGTTTTTTGTTCACCCAATTTAAAATAATGGTCAATAATATCATCGGAAATGTCGCGCGGAACGGGTGCTTCACGGATTAGTTTTCGAATTTCTTTGGATAATTTCTGCAGTTTTTGAGAGTCATTATAATCGAGGTTTTCCAACAGCTTTTTGATAGGGGTCTTTATACCGGCACGATCCATGAAATAGTGATATGCCGTTGCCGTAACGATAAACCCCGGCGGAACGGGTAGTTTTGCCTGCGTCATCTCACCCAGATTAGCTCCTTTTCCGCCGACGACGGCAATATCATGTTTATCTACTTCGGCAAACCAGACAACGAATTTACTATGAGCAGACATGGGTAACAGTATAGCAATCGCGAAAGAGATGGGCAAGAGGGAAATGGCGTTATACTACTTCTGCACCACACGAAATAATCTTATCTGTCAGTTCTTTCACTTTTCCATCAACGAGTTCTTGAGTTTCTCCTTCAACATTTAATCTGAGTAATGGCTCAGTATTTGACGAACGAATGCTGAAACGCCAAGCGGGAAAACTAACCGCGATTCCGTCAAGGGTATCAACTTTTCCGTCAGGATGATCCTTTATAATCTCATCAGTTATTTGTTGAGCGGCCATGCCTTCGGGTAATTTGAAGTTTGTTTCTCCCGATTCAATTGAATTATGGTATTGCTTTAAAATCTCAGATAGTGGTTTCATTTCTCGACTCATCACGTTTAATACGTGTAGTATCACGCGTACGGCACTTTCTGCTCCCCCCGTATCTCGAAAATAATAATGTCCTGATGATTCGCCCGCAAATATTCCTTTTTCGCGGTTTAGCTGATCAGTAATGAGTGCATGTCCGACTTTCGATATACTCATTTTTCCACCCAATTTTTCTACAACCGTTGAGACGTTACGCGTATAACGAATGTCAACAAGAATTCGATCTCCTGGACTATTCCTAAGTAGTTCTCCTGTTACCAGCGCGGTAATAAGCGTTGCGGGTATAATTTCTGCTTTTTCGTTGACAAAGAATATTCGGTCGCCGTCTCCGTCAGGCATTATCCCCAGATCAGCTTTTTCCGCTAATGCTCTTTGTTGTAAATCTTTGAAAAGCTTAAATTGCAAAGGATCTGCCTGATGGGCAGGGAATGTTCCATCAAGTGTAAAATTCATACGTATCAAATCAGCTGGAATTTTATTAAACAACTCTTCTAAATATACGGCACCCATTGCATTTGCAGCATCGGCTACGATTTTAAATTTCTTAATGTTATTTGGTTTAACTGCTTGTATAGATGCCGCTATTTCTTGTTCGACAGCATTTTGAATATCTTCTACCGTTCCACCTCGTCTTTTTGGAAGCGAATTTCCCGCAAGCACCATTTCTTTGACCGTCTCCATGCCGATACCTTGTGCAATTTTGACGATTCTGTCTCCGACGCGTTTTACAATTTTTAATCCGTTGTATTCTTTTGGGTTATGGGACGCACTTATTTGAATACCACAGTCTGCCTTACGGTTTAAGATCGAGAAATAATACGTAGTTGTTGGACAAATGCCGATATCGAGAACATGAGCACCGAGAGATACCAATATTTCTTTCGTTTTATCATGGAGTACCGGAGATGAAACGCGCATATCGCGGCTTAACACGATAGTGACTGGATCCTTTTTCAACTCATGCGTATAAAAAGTGTATATAGCAGAAACGATTTGAGAAATATTGTCTTCGTTTAAGTCTTGCGGATATATCCCGCGGATGTCGTATGCTTTAAAAATAGATGGATTGATATTCACATTCCGATAATAAATTGTTCAATGCGTTGTGTCAAGTTCAGGGCAGACTTGCCCGTTTTTATCTGGAAATCAATAA
>MGAO01000008.1:0-292 GCA_001788215.1 Candidatus Roizmanbacteria bacterium RIFCSPLOWO2_01_FULL_40_14
AGCATTTTCCTTAGGAAATCAGGTGGTTATTGGGTTGACTGACGACCAGATGGTTCTCTCCAAAACACTCAGCGAACTTATTGAAGCATACGAGGTCCGCAAAAAACATCTGCAAAATTTCCTCAGAAAACACCAGTTTTTCTCGCGATCGAAAATCGTACGGCTAAACGACTCCTTAGGACCTGCTCTTACTGACGATACTATTAAAGCTGTTGTAGTTGGACCGCGCGTTTCCCCAGAGGTGATATTTAAAATTAAAAAAGTAAAACCGGTCATTTCGTGTAAAACTATT
>MGAO01000008.1:334-14346 GCA_001788215.1 Candidatus Roizmanbacteria bacterium RIFCSPLOWO2_01_FULL_40_14
AAAAAAGTAAAACCGGTCATTTCGTGTAAAACTATTTTTGCTTCTGACGGTTCATATCTCTCGTCCACACGGATTCGCACAGGTCGTGTACAGCGCGATGGTACAATCTATAACATCCCTGAAACTAATCTTAACCTCCCCGACCGTCTCAGGAAAATTCTCAAAAAGCCATTTGGAGACCGCGTAGAAAATCTTGCGGTGTTTAAAAAAGGAAAAAAACGTCTATTACTCTCAGTTGGTGATGCTTCGGCAGTAAAACTTATTTCTCAAAACATACTGCCCGATATTATTATTCTGGATGGGATGATTCGAAAAAAGAAAGTGTTTACACAAGAACAGATTAAAAGATTGGTCGGTTCTGACTATCACTTTATCCGTACCATCAACCTTGCGGGAACTATAACGGTTGATTTAGTAACTTGTATTCAAAAAGCGCTTGACGTATACATCTCTCAAAAAAAAAGAACCGTTATTTTTGTCCGCGGAGAGGATGATTTGGCGGTTCTTCCCGCGGTGTATCTGGCACCGTTGTTATCCCGCGTGGTGTACGGCCAGCCGCCTTTCTCGGACCGTTTAATAAAGCCAGGAATGATTTCTATTACGGTCACCGAAAAGACAAAAAAACAAATAGGAAAACTTCTCGATCAATTCTCTATGCTACAATAAAAGAATATTAGATATTACCCAATAAATCAAAACCATTGAAAAACACTATAGGTTTTGTTATACTATACCAACGTGACTGAAGTTAGAGAAATCAAAACCACCCAGTCCGAACTATCTGCTCAAAATCCTACAGAATCTGCAGGAAAGACCGATACTCCAAAAGAGACTTCTAAAGCAATGAAAGATCAGACAATTGTCGAAGAACTTGTTGCTTCAGACGAGTCAATAACTCTTGAAAAAATAAACGTAAAGGCTCTGGGTCGTGTTAAAAAATTGCGATCAAAATCCCCTGAAAGAAGTCAAGAATTGGTAGTAGCGCAGACCATAGTTGAAGAGGCGGTAAAAAATCCCAAAAATTTCCAAGCGGACTTTGTATTCCGTGGTGAAACAACTCCTCCTCAAGACACTGATCTCGTTCGTGTTCTCTATGACATTGCAGAAAAAACAAAAAAAGGTCAAACAGTCGTCAATGTGAAAGGAAAGCTTGAAGATTGGATATATGAGCTTGAGGTTTCAACAAACGATAAAACTGAAGAATCTAAGCGCGAGATTAGAAAATATAAAGATAAATTGCTCAAAAAATGGACCGAGATGGTTGTTGATGAGAGCGAACGACAGGAAATAGATCAACCGTCTCAAAAGAGAGCAACAAAATCTCAAAAAGAAAAAGCGGCCGAATTTTGGCAAACAAACGCCGTTGCTGGAGAAAATGCGCGTCTTGACCAAATTGAGAAACGTATCCGTTCGGGCTCAGCTTCTCAGCGTGGTGGTCAGGCAAACCCACCCCAAGAACTAAAATGGGCAGACGTTCCGCAGGCTGTGCAAGACTTAGTAAGCGATCCATCGTTTGATCAGAACAACCCACAACACAAACAATTGAGAGATTTAGTTTCTGCTGCGCATGATCTACAGGTGCACGGGTTATTTGATGATCGTCAACGAACAGAATTTGCCCGTAATCTCGCGATGCTTAATGGAGACATTAGAACAAATCCCTCATTAGATTCATTACGCAGAAGAGTGATGAATAGAATGAGTAAAGATGTTCAGGTAGCGAGAAGTAAACAGGAAGAAGAGGAAAAAGAAGATCGGGCATTTCGTACCATAAGCGGCCAATATCTTACGGATGACGAAAAACAAAACATTAGAGAAGGAGGGCCTGCCTATTGGGAGGGCTTCAAGGACGAAATTATATTTCTTCTCACGGCAGATCCAAACTCAGATGTTTCACAAGACCAAAGCCTTCAGCACAAAATTAGCGCTCTTCAAGACTACATTCGAAGTCATGGTATTGATTATTTTACCAAACATGGGATTCCTCTTAACGAAGCACGACGGCGCGTATCAGATTTTGTCGATAAGACAGGTATTGATATACGAGATGCCATACATCTTCACAACGTGGTTCGTGCCGCACGGGCGAGCAATGATATTACTGATATAGTGAAATATTTTGGATCGGTACCTCAAGAGACACTCAATGAACTAATGGGAAGGACGTACACTGGAGATAAACGGAGAATTGCGACGGATGCAATCCGTCTATACGAACAAGCGGCAATAGCCCGTGTCGCTGAAAAGTACCGCAGACATCTGTATCTTACAAAAAAAAGCGAAACAACAGTTTTGTCTACAGACGAGCAAAATGAGCTTAAGGGTGGATATATTTTACTCAACAAAGATATTCTTCCACTTGGTTCTCTTTGGGAAAGTCTTAATCGAAAACGACGGAGACTAAACGTATGGGAAAAAGTATATACATATGGAAGAACAAATAACATGGGGACTGAGCAGGCGGTCGATGCGCTTATGGCTGAAAGTAAACTTGTATGGGACCAGATAAACGAACGAATGAAAGGTAAAATTCTCCAAGAACAGGCAATAAGCGAACTTGTTGCCGAAGGTAAACTAAAAACAGGTATACAAATTATATTTACCGAAGATGATCGGGATGTTTTTTATGAATTACAGAGAGAGGCAATACACCAAGGTATCCAAAATCCTGACGAAAATTCGGTTAAGTTGTTACAAGCGTATACCGATACAGAAAAAGAGCTTCTTGAAAGCGATTTTGAGGAGGCAGGTACCTATTATTCCCCAGTAGAACAGATCGTATTTGACGCTCTGTGGACTTCTGAGCGAGTTCGTCTTGATACTGAATACACTGACCGAAAGTCCAAAAACGAATTTAAATCTCCAGAAGCAGAGAAACAGTGGTACGCAAATGAAGTACAACGGAGAAAAAACTACGTTCGTATCGGTATCAGAAATGCTCGCCAGCTTATGATTGTTACGTCCCATCTTCCAAAAATAAATGCTACCGTAGGAAAAATGGCTGAGGATGTCGGCGATGCAACACTTCAAGGGTTTGATATGGAATATCTCCTGCGCGGACTCAATCACGAAGTGATGATGCACCAGAGGTACGGTCATTACGGCCAGCCGGTCGTCAAAGAATTTTCACATTTGATATATCTTAAATTTTTCCGGGATGAATATGGGAAGCAGTTGGCTCTTAACCGTTTACCAGAATGGAATGCGCTGATACAACAGGCAATCGAAAAAAAGGATGAAAAAGGTCTTCCCGATGCGCAAACAGGATTTAGGGAAGTAGTGAAATATTTAAATAAAAAACTAGGTATTCCCTACTCCATGATGTACACATCTGAGTATATGAAGATCGGCGGTATCCTGGACCCAGGAAGCTGGCGTGACACACTCTCTCAGAGAAGACTTGTTGAGCAAATCTTAGAGCAGACGGGGAAATTGGGCCCAATCGGTGATCCAAACTCAAACCGTTTTGAATATACACTCGGCATACAGATCGAAGTGGCGAAAGATCTTAACAGCGAAGAAGTCAATCGTGCATCTGACGGGTTTGAAAACATGAAGTTTTTGCTTAGAAGAATGATAGATGAGCGAAATCTCACTGGATTAAACGAGCGATCTTCAAATGATGAAATAGAATCTGCAAGAGAATATGTGAGAAAAAGATTATCACCAAAAGATATAGGGCTTATCGGAAAAATGCAGGAAAAAATTGCAGCATACCAGGTTGCATTGCAAGGGAACAACCAAGGTGAAATAACTGAAAAAAGAAAGGCGGTACAAGATTTATTTAGTAGTGATGATTTTAAACAAGTCCAAAGCGAACTCATTGTTGAACGTAAAAAATACATTCTTGAACAAGTGTCGTTTAGACTACCTACCGTTATAGGACAATTCTACGTAGAAGATACGTATAAGATCATAAATAGTGAATTTAGGAAGAATTCTCACTTACAAGCGGAGATGAGAGCAAAGAACCTAACCGGTTCCGAAGCGGATGCGTTTGTAAACGGAAGGATCGAAAAAATATGGAGGGAGCTGCAGAACGCGCTCTATGCCGTGCAAAATGATGTGGTCCGGCACAAAATAGCAAACAAAGACGTTGAAAAATATTTTGGGCGGCAAGCACAGGCTTTTCCGGTACTCAACAACTATCTCGAAAGATTTCTCAGAAATGACTACAACGCTTACGCGGACACATGCTTTGAGATAACCAAACAGCTGAGAAATTACTTTACCGATATGAAACAGGGGAAAACGGGTCGTGCACGCGGCATGTCCGGCGACGATGCGAAATTTGTCGGTATAGAACAGTTGACCATGAACGCGCGTTTTACCCTTCCGATTACGCGCCTTGCAGATAGTCTCTATGAAGAACGACAGCTTGGATTTGAAGGCGGCGATTCGGTTTTAAAGAGAAGAAATCACGAAATAGAAGTCATGGCAAAAATGATGCCGGGTTTACTAGATGGGGTTATTACCGGTATTCACAAAACCGAAATGGCTGAAATTGTCAAACAAATCGGTGCATTTGTTAAGGAGTATGCGGGTGTGTATGAACCGAAAGAAGGCGCACCGAGAGGAAAAAATATACTAGAGGCGTGGATCGAGATGGTAAAGGCTCCTGCTCTTCTGGAGAGTAATCCTATATTAGAAAAACCATTCAGGTGGCTTGCAGGCAATGATAATAAACAGTTTCGTGATTTTGTAATGGAGCAGGGGGGGTCTCGACTTATGAAGTTAACCCGTGATCCGAACGATCCTATTCTGCAGAAAAATGAACAACGCCAACTCGTAGATATGGCCTGGACGGTCGATGCATTTTTACAGCAACCCGAGATGTTTAATCAACTATATCACGAGTTTCACCTGACAAATAAAGATCTGTCCAAATATCAAATGCAGGCAATTCTTCCCTATATAGCCATTGCGTTAGCATTGCTTATAGTGGTTGAAGGGTGGGCAATTCTCCAGCAGGGAGAAGAAGAGAGTTAAATTCAACTAGGCGGATTCACTGTATCGGCTACTTGCTCATGTGCAGGATGTGCCGTTGCTGCTTTCCCTTGTCCGAGGAGTCCTGCGCCTCTGAGCTGACCGTATGTCGTGGCAAGTCCGATTCCCCGTCCTACCACACTGGCAGCCGGGCCTACAATAATACTTGGTGATACGGGAACAGCAGGTTTCTCAGCGATAGCATTTTTAATCCGGAGAATAAACGTTGGGGCTAAGAGCATAATACCCAAACCAATGAGTCCAATCAGATTATCAGGATTTGCTGCCGGACCAAGTAGAAAGGGTGGTTGCCAAAGCTGTTGTCCAGAGTCGTCTAGGAATTCCACACGGTCGGTAAAAACCTTTGATAATAAAATGATGCCTGCCGTGGCGGGATACACTAACAAGTTTCCTACAAGCGTTCTTAACCATCCCGTAAACGCATTACTTCCCGGTAGAGCGCCGCGCAGTAAAATCAAAGGAGCAAAAATAATATTGATTAAAATCTGTATGTAGGACGTGATCAGGATCATGAGAATTCGTAAGAATGCAAAAAAGAGTGCAAATCCGATAATCAATACCGGTAAAGCTGCAATGACAGTTCCCGTTATCCAGGCAGCGGGTCCACCCCCCCAAAAACCAAGAATGAGTCCCGGTGCTAGCGTTGATGGTACAAATATATTCCAAAGCTCAAACGGTAGTGCAACCGCATTTTTCGTCCACACTGTATTTCCAAAGAGTGTACCTGCGTTTGCATTTAAAAATACCTGCTGAAACTCTGCTATATCAGTCGTATTAGCACCTTGTAGCTGTCCATAGATTGAGACGACAAGAAGTGTAACAAAATACATAAGATCGATCAGAAGTCCCGCAATTGCGTATGAGAATGTGATAAGAATCAGGGTAATGACAATTCCCGGAAGTGCATTCTGGACTGAAATGACTGTTTGTGGGTCAATATTCATACGGAGCATAATCATGAATCCAATAATAACGGCAACCGCTATCAAAATGACATATGAGAAATTCCTGAATAACCGCCATATATCAATAAGCGGCATTAATCCTGAATAACCAATCCCTTGTGCGTATGCTGGCTCTGCAAACCCGGCGTTTTGCATAAGGTCGGCAACATAGTAGGTTGTAGAGGCTGGCGGGTTTGTGTATAACGAAGCAATAGTTGATGTGGCTAAGCCCAATCCTGATTTGTTATATGCACTTAATTGCTTTTGCGGATCATTTGAAACGCATGCTGCGACCATCATGTTTGCTGCTGCAAAAGCTTGAGAATTGATCGTGTGTTGGGTCCATGCTTCATTATTAATAGTTTCCGAATCTGCTTTACATTTTGCAGCATTGGTAAATTGATCTGCAGATTTACCAGTTTGTGCAATATCCAAAGCATCTGCATAACAATCACATGAGATGTCTACATATCCAGAACTATCTTGAGATATGGGTTGGAATTGAATAGTGTCTTCACCTGCTGCGTGAACAGCTTGACTCAAGAATGATGAGCAGATGAAGATAAATAACACGATAATGAAACGGGCACGGAGTTTCATGTGTCTATCATTATGTGATATTGATTACGTATTGTCAACGCGCAACGATTGGCTAAACTAATTTGATACACTTTGATATAATATACTTGCATAATATATAAGAACAACAGATTTGGCAACCTGCCTATATGTATTAGGCAACAATTTATATTCAGCGGACGCTTTATTTCGTTCTCAATCTGTCAAAGTTTTAGCGTTTTGAACAGATGAAAAGAAAGAAAGTGGTTTCAGTCTGAAGACTTGCACATTAACCCAGAACAACGCTCGTCGTTCGCGAGGTTTACATCCTCGCCTCACGATGTCGCGTGTACGGGTCTGCAGAGCATATTGCTTTGCAATAGCTCTTTGACAACTTGCGGAAAGTTATAATCCTGAACGAAGTCGAAGGGTTAAAAATTTTCACTTTCGTCCAGAAGGTTACGAAAACAGAGGAGATCACATATTTGGTCTTTTCTTCTTTCGTAATCTTCGCTTTGAGAAAAGTGTGTAAAACACGAAGTATCATCATTCAGACGATCTTGAATTGAGGGCGGAAGCGAAGAATGTTTTCTACGTATTAATATAAACTAGGAGGAAACGACATGAGTTTGCGACTTTTAATCCATCAGATGACATACCGATGTCATATCTGTGGAAAAGCTAGTAGTGGCCCTAAGTCATATCAGCCATATCGCACCGGAACAACTGCGGGTATGGGAGGAGGTCCATACACCTATCGACAGTCTACGAGCGAAGAGAAAGTAGAATGGTCAGAACCAACAAATCTATGGAGGTGCAAACGATGCGGCAAATGGACTTGCTACGATCACTTCGTACCGAAAGGTACCGGTTCACTTTGTGCTGAGTGTAGTAAAGGATAATGTTCGAGGAGACCGCATTCTCCAAACTAGCTATCGGTTCAGTGTAAAGGAGATGTCTGATGAGTTGTCTGGGAAGTTTACTTGGTCTACTGTTGGGCGCCTTGGCCTTCGGCCTCATGGGTGCTGGAATTGGAGATGCATTGACTCCTGGTGGAGGACCGTGGGTAATTACTGACGGACCTGGCTTCTGGATTGGAATACTGGTCTTTGTAGTGCTCGTTATCTACATGTTTAAACCTAACGAGTAAAGACCACATTGCCTCGAGTTGACTCTGTGGATATAGAAGTTCTGACCGAAGCGACCCAATCTTGTCCAGAAATAAACAAGATCAATAAACACGAAAGTGGTTTATTCACAACGACGTGAATAAAACGGGTGGCTCCGTTATAAGCGAATCGCCTATCAAGCGATTTTCAATTTGCACAATGCATATTTCAGGAATGACTTTCCGAAGTTCGAGTGCAAGATAAAAGCGCAGAAGGTGAACGAGATGTTCGAAAACGACTGTCAAACAGTCTTTGTCTCCCCTGAGACAATTCGATCATTTAGATCTCCCCAAGCGCTTTTTCTTTTGGAAAAATGAAGTTATTAGATTTCTGTTTTCTGAAAGCCGCTCCCCTTTGTTCTGTAAAGTTTGTCAAATTTCAGTTCTAAATTACTCATTAAGTATAAAAATTTATACTATACGAGAAAGATTGTTAGGACGCGTGATTTGTTAGGAATATTACAGTTAGAAAAAAGGAATTTTGAATATGGTCACGGGGACTCCTGTAAACCACTCAATCGCGCGTAGGATGATAAATGAAAGAATCATAAGCACAATTCCCATGACTGCCCAGAACATGGTGGATCGGGCAGATTCAGCGGCCTGTGCGTCGCCGCCTGCCGTCAGATATTTATAGCCGCCGATAACAAGCATAACAAAAAGAGCAAGTCCTGCTGCGCCAACAAGCGCGGCAATAACATTTGAAAATAATGCTTCCAAACATTTAAGATTTGCCGGCTGTGTCTCGTCGGCAATACAGTTCGTAGTAATTTTATCCCAAGCTCGTGGTCCCATGCATCAATACTAACAAACTAACGTACTCAATACAATACTAAAAAAGCCCTCACCATGGAGGGCTTTTAAAGGGATTCTTTATAGTTTAGGTAAACACGGGCAATTCAATCGTACACCCTATACCAAAACACGCACCCGTTGCACCTTGGATTAACATGATCAAACCCCATGCAGCTAATACCACAATAATACCAATCATGGCATGGATAACTTGATTTCGTGCTGCTTCAACTTGTGCACTATCTCCTCCAGACGTGATCCATTTGATACCACCCAGAAGAAGATAAACAAAAGCAACGAGTCCTGCAACAATCAAGATTAACGTTACTCCTCCACTGATGAGACTGTTAATACTTCCGATCGCACCGGTTGGTTTAATGACGTTTATTGTCTTTTCATCAGCATCAGAGGCGTTGGCAATGCAGTCGTTGTAAGAGATAGGATCAGAACCATATAAATCATTACATTCCTGTACAGTCAACGCTAAAACATTTGTCGTGTTTGCAATTACGACTCCACTAAAAAACAAAATTGTCAATACAGTTCCAATTACTTTTTTCATAATAAAAATCACCTCCGTCGTATCTGTTAATTTTTATTTAAATACGGGTAGTGTAACCGTACACCCGATACCAAAACACGCTCCCGTTGCTCCCTGAATCAACATGATCAGACCCCATGCAGCTAAAACGACAATGATTCCGATTAACGCATGGATGACTTGATTACGTGCTGCTTCAACTTGTGCACTATCTCCTCCTGAGGTGATCCATTTGATACCACCCAGAAGAAGATAAACAAAGGCTACTAGACCAGCGACAATCAAGATTAACGTTACTCCTCCACTGATGAGACTGTTGATACTGGTAATAACTCCTGTAGGTGCTGTTGTTACACCGAGCGGCTCATTTGTTATTGCCCACGCAGTTGTTGCGGCAAAATGCATGCCGAGTATGGGTGCTGCTAAAGAAATTTTTTGAAATAGATTTTTCATTCACTCACCTCCTTTAGAGATTCTTAACGAACATAGTGAGTTTTAGAATCTCTTAAGCCCGTCGCAGCGAGCAATTTGACTGCGTGGACGTAGACCACGAGGCAAACGCGAGCGAAGTCGGGCATTTAAAAGTTACTATGTTTACTATAAAGTAAAGAGAGAAGAACTGTCAAGTAATTACTTGATTTACAATTGTGGTGCAAGTCGTTCAAGGTCAACGTCACAGCTAAATCCAAAACATGCTCCTGTCAAACCTTCTATCAGAATAATAAGTCCCCATGAAGCGGCCAGGATTATAACACCGATGATCGCCCACGTAATTTGGTTTCTTCCGGTTTCAATTTTTTGCTGATCTCCGCCCGATGAAATGATTGAGAACGCTCCCATGATGAGCATAACAAATGCCCATATTCCGCCGACGACCAGTATGACCGTAAAAGCGCTTGCTATGATTTTCGCAAAAGCACTTCCCGGATTTATCGCGGAAAAAAACCCTGTTGGGCCGATGGGCGGAAGTGTTGTTTCATTGGCTGCTGCTAATGCTTTCATGTTTATTGTGGTGCTCCAATAATCTTCGGACTAATAATGGCTGTTGCATCCTGATAAAATATCAAACCAATAATTCCTGCAAGTACGAGTGCGCTTGCCATAATAAGTAGTCCGAAAATGGTAAAGGTGATTTTATCCCGTGCCTCTGTTATTTTTTCAGGCTGACCTCCCGCATTCATAAATGAGTACCCTGCCTCTATAAATTTCCAGATAGCAAAAAATCCGGCAATGACGAGTGTTAACCGGAGGAAAATATTAAAAATCACCACGAGTGCGCCGCCCGCGACATTTTCTCCTCCAGCCGTTACAAATCTGTCCAAGTAATCGGGTAAATCAACGTTTCCATAAAACGGAGAAGGTGTTGGTGCGGCATAGACCGGGAACAAGACACCAGTCATGAACAGATAGCCAATAGTGATAAGAAATGATTTTATTTTTTTCACTTAAATTGTGTTTGTTCGGGATTGAATATACTAATCCCCGTTAAAAATTCGATAAGCTTTATGACAAGTGCTGCGGTAAAAATAATAACAAATCCGACAAGGCCATATGTTAATGTTTGCTTTGCTTTACCGGCGGCTTCCGCATCGCCTGATCCGGCCGCGCGGATCATGTTAAATCCGCCCATCACAGTATATACCAGAAGAATAATGCCGGCAAATATTAACACATTGGGAAGAAGGACGTTGACAAGAGAACCGATAGTACCGAACCGGCTGAAGAAAGGAAAATCACGATTAATATCAACTTCATTGGCAGGTGTCGGTGAAGCATAAACAGGAAGTAAGCCACTAGCCACTAGCCAATAAACTATAGCCAACAGCAAACGGCCGATCAGAAAATTTACTTTATTAATCATTTCTGCTTTGAGTTTAAATCACCTCTTATTGCCTGTCAAATGATATAATTTCAGAAAGAATTACGAAAATGAAAAGTGAAAAAGAATTGGTCGAAGGTATTTTAAGCGGATCTGAAAAGTCGCTTCGGATATTTTACGGTGAGTGTAAGCCAAAATTGACGAATTTTATACGCCAGAGAGTTTCAAATGAAAAAGACGTTGAGGAGCTGGTGCAGGACACTTTCATGGCTGCTCTTGAGGCGTTTCGTGATTTTACCTATCGTTCCTCTCTCTATACGTTTTTATGCGCTATTGCCAAAAGAAAAGTTATTGACTTCTATCGAAGAAAAAAGCTAAAGCGCATTATTTTTTCACAAATGCCTGCTATTGAACCGCTTCTTTCCATCCTTACTACTCCTGAGGATAAACTGGACGAAAAACTTCTTACGCAGAAAATAGAAGAAACGCTAAATGCGCTGTCACCACAATACAGACGATTACTTCAGCTAAAGTATATTGAAGGATGGTCCGTGACGAAAATTGCCCAGGAAATGACAATTAGTTTTAAAAGTGCTGAAAGTAAATTGTTTCGGGCACGTCAGGCGTTTGTCGCAGCATATACGCAGGAATAAATAATTTTTTACGACTAAATTATAGCGTCAAAAAGCGGCATACGATGCCGCAACTACATAATTTATGAAACAAGACAAAACGTATGAATCATTAGTAAAAAAAATGAATGAAGTGTCTGCTCTTTCGCCGCAGACGTTGGGTCCTTTCACGTCGGTATATCGCGTAATCATTCCATTTTTCAAAAGAGCACCGTGGCGGCCGCTGATGCTGGGATCATTTGCGGTAACCGTTATTATGTATATGTTATTAGGAACCTCAGTGGTTATCGTGGTAAGCATATTGCAGCATGGTTTCTAAATCCATACTATTCTCCCGCATCGCGTATAACATTATTTTGTTTGTTCGACATATGATCGGCGTTGTGCAAACTCCTTATGAGACATATCGGCGTCTCGCAAAAGGTGAGCACCTATTGCAAATACTCCCCCTTTTATTAGTCTGTATTGGCTATTTTGGATGGTCTTCTCTCGTGCACCATGGTATTACGGCTCATCCGTATCTACTGACGTTTTCATTTGGAAAACTGGTTGCCGGATTTATAATAACGTATATCCTTGTTATCGTGTCACTTGTTGGGGTGAGTAGGGTGATTGGGGGTGTTGGTGGATTTCGGACAATACTGCTTCCTTGGACGTATTCTCTTGTGCCAACAATTGTATGGTTTTTTGCAACTTCAGCAATGGCTCTTCTATTTCCTCCACCGCGGACTGTATCCATACTGGGCCAAGCGTTTAGTTTTTTATTTTTGTCGTTTTCATTGTTTCTATTTTTTTGGAAAGCAATTTTATACTATTTAACACTCCGGCTTGGCATGAAGCTCAGTATGGGAAAAATATTCATTGCTTCGTTAATTCTTTTCCCTTTGGGTGCTCTCTATGCAGTCGCCTTATACCAAATGGGAATATTTCGAATACCGTTTATATAACGATCCCTGCCCGCAATCGCTACGCGATAGCGTTGCAGGCGGGCGAATGATTTATCTCCTCTTCCCGACCAAATAACAGACCCGAGTGGGTTATTCCTCCTTTGCAGAAAACTACGGCTTTCTAGTCATGGATGACTCGCTGGTTTTTCTGCTTCGGCGGATTGAAGCTATTTACTTTCAAAATACCACGGCCATGAGGCCGCGGAGCTTCAATTTTCTTATGTTATGAAACTCAGAGACTTTAAAAACGCTTACGATCGGCGGTCATTTATTGAAAAAGAGACAGGTGTTTCGTTGGGGAGTTTAGGGAAGTTTGGGTTTGAAGAAGAAATAGTTTCTTCAAAAAACTGTGAGAATCTGATTGGTGCAGTACATGTACCGGTTGGAGTGGTAGGACCACTTAAGATTAGACGAGAGACAACAGATAGCAGACATCTGAAGTCTCATTACTATATTCCTCTTGCAACGACAGAAGGAGCATTGGTTGCATCTATAAATCGAGGGTGCCGGGCAATTTCTGAATCAGGAGGGGCAACTGTTTCAAGCGAATTGATTGGTGTTACCAGAGGTTCAGTGTTTAAAAAAAGTTTAAGCTACAAGTCAAAATTCAACATCAACGAATGGTTATGGCGTAATCTCGGTCAGTTACGGTCAATTGCAGGAAAAACATCAGATCATATTATTCTCTTACGCCATGCCGTTATCGAAGTTGGAAGGTACATATTCATTCGATGGTATTTTGATACGGCTGATGCGATGGGGATGAATATGGCTACTATGGCGAGTCAAAAACTGGCGGGGTTTATTGAAAAAGAAAGCGGTGCTCAATGTATTGCTCTTGCAGGAAACTATGACATTGATAAAAAACCTGCTTGGATAAATGCCATTACCGGTCGTGGTCGTATTGCCATGGCTGAAGTTCTTGTTCCAAAAGCAATCGTTTCATCGGTGCTGAAGACAACACCATATAAGATTGAGGAAGTATGGAAAGCAAAATGTATGATCGGCTCTGCTCTCTCTGGTTCTCTTGGATTTAATGCACATTTTGCTAATGTGATTGCTGCACTATTTATCGCAACCGGCCAAGACCCCGCACATGTTGTTGAAGGGTCAAACGGTATAACAACAATTGAAGTTACGAAAAACGGCGACCTGTACTGTTCAGTATATCTTCCTTCTCTCATGGTTGGAACAGTTGGCGGCGGTACGGGACTATCTACTCAGAAAGAGGGACTTTCAATTATGAGTGTTTCAGGAACAGGGAAAGTTGAAGAATTTGCCGGGATTGTTGCAGGCGCAGTATTAGCAGGAGAGATTTCGTTACTAGCAAGTTTGGCGGAAGGAAGTTTAGCAAGGGCTCATAAGAAGCTTGGAAGATAGTTGTCAAACGATTTAAGATTCAAGATTTATGATTTTGAAAACATTGCACACTAATTATTCGTAAATCTTAAATCATAATTCATATATCTAGTTTATGATTGGCATTTCATCATATGGGGCGTATGTTCCCCGCTATCGTATCAAGACAGAAGATATTGCGTCTGTTTGGAAAAAAGAACCGGAGCACGTAATCGGATCGCTCGGCGTGAAAGAAAAATCAG
>MGAO01000009.1:0-29283 GCA_001788215.1 Candidatus Roizmanbacteria bacterium RIFCSPLOWO2_01_FULL_40_14
AGTAACCACCAAAGTCAGGCACATCATATACCCACCGGTAATGTTTCTTGGGAATTAATAACGTGTGTCCCTTTACCCGTGGATAAATATCGAGGAACGCAAAATAGTCATCATCCTCGAAAATTTTGTAGGACGGAATCTTTCCTTTTACTATTTTGCAAAAAATACAGTTGTCCATGGGTTTTTTGTCATCCACGACCTGCGTGGGAATGACAAGTATATCCATTATATAATACAGTACCTATGAAGAAAAATTATGTCATCCTTGCCATTGAAACCAGTCTAGATGAGACGTGCGCGGCTGTCACGATTGATGAGAAGATTATTTCCAATGTTGTTTCTTCTCAAATAGATTTGCATAAAAAATGGGGAGGCGTCGTGCCGGTCATAGCGAAACGCGCTCATGAAGAACGTATTGATTCAGTCATAAAAGAAGCATTGAAACAAGCAAAGATTCAGTTAAAACGTCATGCTGAATTTAGTTCAGCATCTCATAGATTCCGGATCAAGTCCGGAATGACGAGAAAAGTTCAAGATGACAATGAATTATTTTATTTGATTGATGCAATTGCAGTTACGCTCGGTCCCGGACAAGCACTTGCCCTTGAAGTGGGAATTAAAAAAGCTAAAGAGATTGCATTGACGTTTAAAAAACCTTTACTCACGGTGAGTCACATGGAAGGTCATTTACTTTCTTCGTTTGCAAAAAATTCAAAAGCAAAAGGATCGAAGATTGATATAGATTCCCGCCTGCGCGGGAATGACAGGAAGCCTTTTTCTCTACTAGGACTACTTATCTCTGGTGGACACACGCAACTGGTTCTGGTTAAAGCAATCGGCGATTATGAATTGCTTGGTGAAACGCTCGATGACGCCGTTGGTGAAGCATTTGATAAAGTTGCAAAACTTCTCGATTTAGGTTATCCCGGTGGGCCGATTATTGAACGGCTGGCAAAAGAGGGAGATGAGTACGCATTCAATTTACCCATTCCGATGAAAGGAAGGAAAGATTTGACATTTAGTTATTCAGGATTAAAAACAGCCGTTCGCTATCTTGTCGATGATGTAAAAAAGGAACATAAATTTAATCGTCAGACTATCTGTGATATTGCCGCATCATTCCAAAGGGTCGCTACCGCATCTCTTATTGACCGACTCAAACGCGCCGTTATTATTAATAAACCAAAAGGTTTACTACTCGGTGGGGGTGTCATTTCTAACGTATATGTGAGAAATAAGATTCGGAGTTCAATGAAAACATTCAATCTGCCTGTTTATATTCCCTACTCCAAAAAACTTTTTACTGATAATGCGGGGATGATTGGTGTTGCAGCGTACTTTAAAGCACAACGAGGTGAATTTGTTTCAGATGTATCTTCAGTTGACCGAAAGCCGAATCTTAATTTTACCGACAATCCGTGTTAGTATCGCTATTATGAAGCTTATATATATGATGAGTGTATTATTGACAGCCATTCTTATAGGGGGTTTTATGTATAGGTCTTCGGGTAACAAAGAGGCAATTAAATTGGACGTGGTTCGGCAAGAAGAAATTTCGGACATACCGTACGATGATCGATGCCCGGATCAATTCGTAGAATATAAAACCGAACAGTTTAGTATTTGTCATCCGTTTGAATTGCAGTTGACTGAAAGCACTTCTTCAGGACTTCTTGTTACCTTTTCTTCTCAGGAAGAAGAGTTAATGGTTGGATATGATCCGGATAAAAAATGGCAAATTCATCTGTGTAATTTTGAGAAAAAAGTTACTATTGCAAGCCAAAGTGCCTCACGAACTGCGTTTAATCAAGAATCAGTCGCCGGCTGCGGCCGACCTTATCGGTTTGTGACGACCTTGGAATTTGAAAATGAGCTGTTTTCAATTGATTTGAGAAAACGTACGGGAACATACGGTGATGCCAAACGATACGATACGATTGAACAGTCGCTCCAATTACCAGCGGCACCCTAGCTTTTCTTGACAATCCTTACTCGTTGCTATATAAACTACTACGCACTGACGTACGTAGTAGTTTGCACGCCTTGTGTCCCGCATTCTGCGGGAGATTATATCGTTTCATCCACGGACTAACGTCCGTGGTTTTCACTATCTTGTGATAAAACACTTCACGTGACCTATGAAGAAGTCATCCTTAGTAATAGCATTGTCTATTAGTATTATGACGCTGGTTCTGAGCTCGTCATCGTATGCGGTTGACGAGAGTGGGAAAATGCCGCGTGATGAAGTGGCTCAAAAAGAATCTGAGGTAGAAATTGAGCAGCCCGTTGAATATACTCTTCCCTACCCGGGCATATTGCCTGATCATCCACTCTATCCTCTTAAAAAATTTCGTGACCGGCTTCTCGACTTTCTCATTCGTGATCCGATTAAACGGATCGAATTTAATCTCCTAATGTCTGACAAACGGTACAGTATGGGAATATTTTTTTCTGATGAAGAAAAGTACGATCGCGCCTATATAATAGTTGCAGAAGCAGAGTCTTTTTATGGGCGAATTCCAGAAGAAATGCAGGGAGTAAAAGATGAACAGCGCACTATTTCTCCCGATCTTTTACAAAAAATAAAAACTGCAGCCAGAAAACATCAGGAAATCGCGAGTACTATAAAAAATAAAAGCCCTGAAGATATGTCAGAAGGCTATCAGAAAATTCTCGATCAAATCGATCAAAGCGTACAGAAAATTGAAGAAAAAAGCAAATGATTAATTCTTAATACGTATTGTCTTTTTATTATGTTTAGAATAAAAAATGAGTACAATAAAGAATGAGTATTGAGAAGAAACAAAAGAAGAATATATTCGAACTATAAAAAAGGCCGATAGAAAATTCAAAAAATACTCCTTAGTTCAAACAAAAAAATTGATAAACTATGATGCTGTTTGGTCTATTGACACTCCTACAGATAATGCAGTAATCTGAGTTTTGGCACTACATATAGCGTATAAAAAATTTCTAATTTCTAACCCGCCTGCATCCCGCATATTGCGGGAAGCATTGTGGGCAGATTAACCTAATTTTAAATGAAATTCGAGATTTGAAGCCGGAAGATTGAAATGACTACAGAAGAATATGATTATTAGATATTAGAAATTAGATGGGAGTAATTATTTTCTGTGAAGTGTCCATTTTGTTCATATCAAGAAAGCAAAGTGTTAGAGACGCGATTGTCTGAAGATTTAGAGACAACAAGACGTCGACGGGAATGTATACATTGCACGAAGCGGTTTACGACATACGAACGAGTAGAACGATCACCGCTTATCGTCGTAAAAAAAGACGGACGACGTGAGCAGTTTGACTTTGAAAAACTGAGTCGAGGTCTTCAGAAAGCGACTGAACGAACCCGCGTCTCAGCAGACGATATAGAAGAAATAGTCAATCAGGTTGAACAAGAATTACGCGCACAGGCAACGACAGAAATACCCAGTATCTTAATCGGCGAGCACGCCGCACAGCACTTAAAAAAGATTGATAAAGTAGCTTATATACGATTCGCCAGCGTTTTTAAGCAATTTGTCGATGTAGAAGAATTTGAAAAGGAATTACGGAAGTTATTGTGACGTTGCTTACAATGTCTTTAACGAAAATTAACCAATAATTAGTAATTAATATATATTTATGGACGATTTTAACGGTATCAGACAAAAAGTATTTCAGGATCGGTA
Organism: Candidatus Roizmanbacteria bacterium RIFCSPLOWO2_01_FULL_40_14; assembly: GCA_001788215.1. GTDB lineage: Bacteria > Patescibacteriota > Microgenomatia > 2-01-FULL-40-14 > 2-01-FULL-40-14. The sequence continues at coordinate 3,687 of MGAO01000009.1, forward strand.
TTCCCTCAAAGATAAGACCGGAAAGGCAATTGAAACTCAGCCTGAAGAAATGTGGCAGCGCGTGGCGAAGTATGTTGCCTCCTATGAACAGACCCCGGCAAAAAAGAAAAAATGGGAAGAGAAATTCATTGATGCTATGCAGGAGTTTCAATATGTTCCAGGCGGGCGTATCCTCTCAGGGGCAGGCACGGGGTACAATGTTACCTTCTATAACTGTTTTGTCATCCCGTCCCCAAAAGACTCTCGTGAAGGCATTTTAGAAAGTCTTAAAAATATGGTTGAGATTATGGCAAGCGGCGGCGGCGTGGGTATTAACCTCTCCTCTCTTCGCCCGAGGGGATTTCGTGTCCGTAAAGTAAACGGATTTTCTTCCGGTCCGTGCAATTGGGCAGAACTTTTTTCTGTTGCAACGAAAGATATTATTCAACAGGGCGGTACGCGTCGCGGTGCTCTTATGCTCATGCTGTGGGACTGGCATCCGGACATAGAAGAGTTTATTACCGTCAAGCAAGACCTTTCCCGTATAAATGGTGCAAACCTATCAGTTTGTATATCAGACCGGTTTATGCAAGCGGTTGAGAATGATGAGGATTGGCAGCTTCTTTTTCCCGATACCACTGATCCGGATTATGATGAATATTGGGATGGAGATATTGAAAAATGGCTTGAGCGGGGTGGAAAGATAACGATTAAAAAAACCGTCCGCGCGCGGAAGATTTGGGACATGATTGCCGAAGCAGCCTGGCGATCAGCAGAGCCCGGTGTGGTATTTTTGGAGCGCTGCAACAAATACTACAACAACTGGTATTGGAATAAAGTAATCTGCGTGAATCCGTGCGGCGAAGAGCCGCTTGCAGCATGGGGTGTTTGCAATCTGGGATCCATTAATTTATCGGCACTCGTCAAAAACGGTGACGATCCCGATGTGGCCGGTGAATTTGATTATGATCGGTTAAAAGAGCTCGTGCATATTGCGGTTCGATTTCAGGATAATATTGTTGATCTTGACCCGTATATTTTTGAAGAAATCAGACAGACACAGCTCAACGGCGAGCGCCGGATTGGGTTAGGGACCATGGGATTGGGCGATGCGCTTATTAAACTACATATGCGCTACGGATCTCCCGAAGGTCTTGAGTTTGCCGATAAGGTGTATAAAATGATTCGCGACGAAGCATACCGTGCATCTGTCGAGAATGCAAAAGAAAAAGGCATATTTCCTAAATTTGACAAGAAGAAATATCCGCAAGGAAGATTTATCAGAGAGCTCCCGCGCGATCTGCAGAAAGATATTAAACAGTACGGTATTCGCAATTCACTTCTTCTCATGCAAGCGCCTACCGGTACGACGTCTCTTCTTTCCAACACCACGTCGGGCATTGAGCCGGTGTATGAATTTGAATTTATCCGCCGCGACCGTCTCGGAAAACACGTGATTCGCCATCATATTTATGAGAAGTGGTATGCAAAACATGGGAAAGAGCTAGAATCAGGTGCCATTAAGCGGCCCGAATGGTTTGTTTCGGCAAATGATTTGACGCCGGAAGATCATGTGAAAATGCAGGCAGTGGTTCAGAAATATGTCGATGCCTCTATTTCAAAGACGGTGAATGCACCCAGCACTCACACCGTTGAAGATGTTAAAAAGCTCTATAACTTGGCATATAAACTGGGACTCAAAGGGGTGACGTACATGCGGGAAGGAAGCCGGCCGGGAGTACTGGAGCGGAAAGATGTTGATGTAAAGGAAGAAAATAAGCCGGTTAAAATCGAAGCGCCCAAAGTAAAGCCGCGGCCCATGATGGTCACCGGAGCAACCTATGCTATTAATACGCCCATGGGTAAAGCATTCATTACGATCAATACCAATGGGAACAACGAGCCGTTGGAAGTGTTTATCAATATCGGAAAAGCAGGATCAGATGTGACGGCTATGGCCGAAGCATTAGGCCGTATGGTATCACTCAATCTTCGATTCAATGCGCATTTATCTCCAAGAGACCGGATTAAAGAAATCATTCATCATTTTTCAGGTATCGGTGGATCAACATCTATTGGATTTGGAAAGGAGCGCGTGCGCTCGCTTCCCGATGCACTGGCGAAAGTACTGGCAACTCACTTTTCAGACGTGATTGATACGCCCAAGACAAATGGTGTTTCTCATAACTTGCCTGACGATAGTCAAGCAAACGGAGTGACGAATGGTCATATGCCAGCAGCATTGGTTGAATCAAACGAAATTGTCCAACCACTTCATTTGGAAAAGGAGGACGAATCATATGATTTCTGCCCGGACTGCGGTGAAGCAGCACTCGCCTACGAAGAAGGTTGTAAGAAATGTTATTCATGCGGATACAGCGCATGCTGACTAGATATTTCTTATTAAACGAAACAGTTAAATAGTGATTATTTATTAACTGCCCAAGTAAATAATCAAACCAATAGCGTACGTTTGACAGATATTCAGACGTACGCTATAATGGTATTATTATGCAACTGATTCCCATTACCACGCTCAGGAAACAGATTTATGCGATAACTGATCGAGTGATTAAAACAGGAGTTCCTGCCAAATTTAACAAAGATGGCCATGTGCTCACTATTAGTGTGGAAAAAAAGAAAAGTAAGTTAGCAAATCTGAAAAAGCATAATACTATTGTTGGTGATCCTAAGGAATTGATTGATTTAAAAGTATGGGAATGGCACGAGCAGGAAAATCTCAAATAGACAAGGTTCATCTTGATACTCATATTGTATTATGGCTTTTTGATAAAGAACTCGATCGGCTGAGTTCTCGTTCAAAAGAATATATAGATAATTCTGTCCTTTATTATTCTCCCCTTGTCCATCTAGAATTACAATATTTGTACGAGATCAAAAGAATTCGGGATAAACCCGATACTATACTAACAGAGCTTCTTGTTAATATTGCATTGCAATCATCCGAATTATCATTCGATGCCGTTATACGGCAGGCAGTACAGAACACATGGACACGGGATGTGTTTGATCGAGTAATCGTTGCCGATGCACAGATAAACAATGCGCCACTGATTACGGCTGACAAGACGATACAGAAGCATTATAAAAAAGCTTTGATTTAGATATATTCTTAATTTCCCCCGAGTAAATAATCAAAACAATTCCGGACGATCTGCCTAAGTCATAGGAGACGTCCGGATTTTTTAGGAAGATTGAACACTTGTATTACAATAGATTATGTAAAGAAATTGGTAAGAGCTAACGAGAGAAGGAGGTGAATATATATATGTCATCAGATTTTGAATCACGATTTAGAGCACAGCAAGGAGCCAGGCAACAGGAAGAAGCAAAGCAAAAGGCGGAGTATGAAGCGGCTCAGCAACGTCAGCGTACTGAATATGAAGCACGAGTAAAAGAGATGCAAGAGAGAGAAGCCAAACACAGCCAGCAGACTCAGCAGCAACTTGAACAAGCTGATGCCCTGATAAGGCAGAAATTAGAGGTGGTGGGGAGGCAAATGTTGGGCAGCGATTTTAAGATAGAACGTACCGGTGACGATCCTACCGCTGGTAATTCTGTTAATACATATACCTGGACTGTTTACAAAACAGAGACGAGGACGGAAAGTCGTTCAGCGTACGTACTTTCAAAGCCTAGCGATGGATTCGAAGGTGTTGGCCAAAGTGGCAATAAGAGTGCACCTGGTTGGGATCAAGAAGGTCCTCTTGTTGATGTTCAGGTTCAACATCGCGTAGGTACCAAAGTGCATGTTTCGATTACGGAAGGATATGATTGGGATAAAGGAAAGCCTGGAAATATGCATACAACACTTGGAGGCTTGGCAAGTAGTGATCCTTTTACCGAAGAATCTCTTGAAAATGAATTGCTTACTCCTTATATAAGAGATCTCGACTAATCGATCAAGTAATTTAGCTGAGCATCTCCTAAACATATCCTATTTCAGGAGGAGTGTAATTTTTCTACTTATGCTTGCACTAAATTATGTCTATCTACACAAAAACAGGAGATAAGAATTTAGAATCAGGCTTTATTTCTTTTTCTGCCGGTGGATTAGTGTGGGAAGTGCAATCAGCACAAGAAGAATGACCATCAGTAGAACGACGATCATAATTTGGAGAAGCGCCATATCTGTTTGATTGAAATTCATAGTATTTTATTGTTGCGAATTAATATTAAAGACGTAGCAAATGATATAAGAATAGTTAATAATGCCAATACTACTATAAACGTCGTCGGTTTGTCAACGTAATCAAAAAGAAATGGAACTACTGTTGATCCAGAAAGAATAAAGCCAATATTACGAATGATTTCAGACAAGACACTAATTTGAGGTTCAGTAAGAATAGGTGGCTTGTCAATGAAAATTACACCGGTGCGTTTATATTTCATAAATTCAGTATAGCATCGCTGGTCGATGATTGAAGGTCTTGACGAGTTTAAAAACTAAATTCGTATCGTTCGTGTGTTATTCGAATAATTAGTATCGCCTATGAGAATCTATACAAAAACAGGAGATAAAGGGACCACGTCACTTTTTGGAGGGACGAGGGTTTCGAAATCTTCTCTGCAAATAGAATGCAATGGAGCGATTGACGAATTGAATTCTTTTATCGGATTTGCAAAGATTTCGGTCAAAAGCAGTGTACTTCGCGACTTGTTAACATTCATTCAAAAAGACCTATATACGATTATGGCGGCTCTCTCCGGCAGCTCAAAAACACCACTCCTCCGGATCAAGCAAAATATTACACTCTTTGAAAAAACTATTGATACATTAGATAAGAAATTGCCTACACTTACGGACTTTATTATTCCGCAAAATAATGAGCCCTCTACCCGCCTTCATATATGCCGGACCGTCTGCCGCCGGGTCGAGAGGCTTCTTATCCGATATTGTGAAGAAAAAGGCTTAGATGAAAAAAAATTGACTCTGGACACGCAAAAATCTCCTGCTATACTGATGCAGTATTTTAATAGACTTTCAGATTTACTCTTTATGATGGCTCGTGCGGAGACAGATGGAGAGCAAATTGCGAAAGGGTGAAAATCTTGTCATTCCGGACTTGCTTGCCCTTCGTAGTTTTAACGAAGGAGGGGTCCGGAATCTCTATAGATTCCCGCTTTCGCGGGAATGACGAAAACAGATGCTGAAACAAGTTCAGCATGACGAATTCTTTAACAATTTAAACGTATAGGTTGTGAGGAATGCTGTGTAAATCAGCAACTCTGCCGGAACTGTGTCTCGCTTACGTTCGATCCGAACGAAGTGAGGAGTCAGGAACTCCCCTATGCGCATATAATCCCGAGCAGGAGAAAATTAGGTTTTAGGTGACAGGTCGCAGGTACTAGGCAATTTAAATATCTAACACCTACTACCTGAAACCTAACACCTAGCATGCCGTCTCGGGATTTAAAAAGGAGGCGGTTTTTTTATGGACGAACGAGTCGAATCAACGACATTATTAGAACAATTTAACAAGCAACAGTGGGCAGTTACCCCCGAATGGAAGGTTACCCCAGATTTTGTCCCTGAAGCGCAGGAGGTACTCGGAAAAAAGTATTCTCTTCTTGCTGAAGTGAATCGAGCAAAAAATGGCTTATACAAAAATGAGGCAGGAGAATATGTACTCTCTGAAAATGATCTTGAGGCACTTTACTTTAGCGAAAAAACAGCAGCCTTTGAAGCAGCAACCCAAGGAATGATATGGAGAACGTGGCAGAAGAAAGATGAGACGGGGCGTGCAACGGGACACGGCGACAGTTTGGTAGATATAACGCAAAATTACGTTGTGTATTTAGAGCAAAATCCAGAAAAGTATCCCGAAGCAGAAATACGACGACAGCGTGTCGAACTATTGAATACTCAGATGTTTGATTATCATCTTCAACAGAAAACACTTGATACGCATTGCTGGATCACGATATCTCCCTCTCCTGATGATATGTCTGCCGATGTTAGAAAATCGTTGGGATATTTTGGCACGATGATTAATATTCGTGACCATGATCCGCAAACCGGAAAAATTCATGTTCATCAGATCAATGTTGATACAGATATGCCAGTACTCGGGAGATTTTTTACTGATATAGCGGGAAAAGATAGTGGATTTGATTATCAATCCGAAACACCGTCAGCTACAGAATTACTGGCACATCCTATTCTTCTTTCGAAAGATGAGTTTAACCGGCGATTTCCGCGCGGCGTTGTCGATGTGGCGCGCGTATACGATGGTATGTTGGAAGAGGTCTCAGGAGTTCCCTATTTTTTTGGTAAGCAAGTTTCAACAAAGCTATTATATGAAGAAATATTTCATAAAACAGAAACCGTTGAACATCAAATAGAGCCACTCATTCAGCATTTAGTGGAGTTTGATATAGAACTGGCTATTAGCTTAGCCGAAGGAAATCTTACCGAATCGATCCAGAAGAAAATAATAGAACATCTTAACTTACGTGATACAGAAGGTTTAGAAGGTCTAAGCACTGAACAACAAACTGCTCTGAAAAAAGCGCTCTTCTTTTTTGCCGATAAGCGTATTGCAGAAGAAGCGGTTACCGTTCTTAAATCATTAGAACTTGTTCGTGTCTGGAGTGTTATTTCATCTCTTGCCCATCAAGAACGCGCAGAACAACTGTTTGGCCGAGAAACCGTTCAATTTATTCAGGAACAATATATCTATGATCCAGTAGCACTCTTACATTCTGGATTTATCAATTCAGTGATTGTTAATGCAAAACCACAATTTAACTTGTGTGGCGGTACCGTTGATATATTTGGAAACAAAGGCGGTAACAATAATTTATTCCAAATATCGTTAGGAGACAGCCTGATGGCCTTGCTTGCACCGAATGCAAATTCGGAAATTGAATCGGGCAAATCGTGTCCGGAAATAAAATGTGGAAGACTCGGTTGTAACTGGAAAGCAAGTGAACAGGAAGTTAAAAAGATACAAAAAGGAGAATTAACAAACTGTCCTCAATGCGGTTGGAAGCCATAATCATGAAGCCACGTATTGACCGTCTTTCCTCCCTTGCTATTTTTGGAACGGCTTCGGGTGTTGGGAAAAGTACTGTTGTTACCGGTCTTTGTAGAGCATTTTCAAACCGAGGCATTTTAGTTTCCCCTTTTAAAGCACAAAATATTTCAAATAACGCAGGTGTTACTTCTGACGGTTTAGAAATGAGTAGAGCCCAAATCACCCAAGCCCAAGCGGCGCGCATTGAACCGCATATCGATATGAATCCAGTTCTATTAAAACCTCAACAGAATGGTTTTCAAAGGATTATAAACGGAATGCTTAGTAAGCAGCAGAATGATATCTTTTTAGTTGCATCTCGGTCGTTTAATCGCCTCGGAAAGAAATACCAGACTATTATTATTGAAGGTGCAGGGTCTTGTGCAGAAGTTAATCTGTTAAAAACAGATCCGTGCAACTTTCGCATTGCCAAACTAGTTGGCGCGCCCGTTATTCTGGTTGCCGATATGTATCACGGGGGCGTATTTTCTCAAATTATTGGCACACTCGTCTGTCTTCCCCAAAAATATCAAGATATGATTATTGGTTTTATCATCAATCGATTCACTGGTTCTCGACGAGCATTTAAGAAAAGTATTATATGGCTCGAACAAGAAACGGGAAAACCTGTATTGGGCGTTTTACCCGTTATCGATTCTTTAAATCTTCCCGACGAAGATGTGGCAGAAAAAATCTCGAACAATACTTCTTCCCCCTCTTTGCATATTGGCATTGTTAAACTACCTCATATTGCAAATACGAGCGATTTTGTTCCTCTCCGGGATATGTCCGATATTACTGTTGACTATTTAGATAAGCCGAGAGACTTGTCAGTATATTCGGCTGTTATTTTGCCAGGGACAAAGTGTACCATTGACGATTTACTATGGCTTCGTAAGTCAGAATGGGCATCGTATATTTACTCGTATGCGCGTGCCAACAGACACTTATTAGGCATTTGTGGTGGCATGCAGCTACTCGGCCAATCGATACACGACCCTGACCATATCGAACACACGCAAACAATCGTTGCCGGATTAGGATTATTGCCCATCCGTACCACTTTTCAATCTCCTAAAGTTACGAACAAATCAACGTTCTATTGGGACGGGATAAGGGGTGAAGGCTACGAAATCCATATGGGAAGAACCGAATTAACAGCTGATGTATATGAGCATGGTTCTATTTTGGGTACCTATATGCATGGATTTTTTGATACGTATGCAGTACGAAGCAAATGGCTTAAGAAAATTGGCTATGCCGGAACATTATCTTGTCATACAGATTATGATAAACAGTATGAAACGCTCGCGAAGAAACTCGAGAAATATATTGATATAACGGGATTGATTAAGAAGATGAATACATAATAGTCTCTTTTCCATGTTACAATTTCTCTATGGATACGAAAAAATGGGAAGTCGTCAAATCAGAACTAGAATACAAGAATCCGTATTTCAAAATATATAAAAAAAGTGTCGTTCGTCCTGATGAGAGTCAGTCCGAGTACTATGTGCTCGAGCGAGAAACGTCTTTTTTCTCCATCATTATTCCCCTAACCGATACGCAAGAAACCTATCTCATCGGTCAGTATCGAGTTCCGACCGGACAGTTTTCCTGGGAATTTCCCATGGGTGGCGTCATAGGTAAAGAACCTCTTGAAGCTGCGCAGCAGGAATTAATCGAAGAAACGGGATTGCGCGCAAAGCAGTGGGAAAATCTCGGCTGGTTTTATGTTGCTAATGGCCATACGAACCAAAAAGGATATGTATTTCTCGTCCAAGAATTAACCCAGGGAGAAGCAGAGCCCGAAGCGGGAGAATTTTTAGAGGTTAAAAAAGTTCCTATTAAACAAATTGGTTTAATGATCAAAAATGATGAAATTAAGGACGGACCAACGATTTCTGCCTATCAATTTTTAATTCTGAAAAAAGATCTATCTAGCACATAAAGACAGTCTTTTCTTCAGTTTTACTCCCGACCAATTTCGCTTGCAATATTGACAAATTATTCAATATGTATTCATAATAAACAAACTATCATATATACCCATGATCGCTTAGGTAATTTTGTTTGATAGGTACCGAAAAAAATGAACTTGATGCTGCCCACTCAAGAACCTAATTCTTTTAATTCAACGCCATACCCTGCTCACCTACTTCGTCGGAAGCCCTGGTATGACTTTACGCGTCACAATGGATATCAAGCGCTTGCAAAACAGTTGAGACTACAAGTAGTCAGCAATATAGAGATGGCAGGATACCTCTGGGAACTATTCTCTTCTAATCGATCACTCTTTGATTTGTGGGAAGTGCGCCGCTCATTTTATGAAAGCTTTCATATCGATCCGTATTTTTTGGTTCTCTATGAACAAAAATACCACAAACAAAATATATTGGGTGTGCTGCCTTTGTGGCTGGACGGTGACTATTGGAAAGGTGAATATTCCTGGTACGGCGGTTTCTGGCCCGAAGACAATACGTTTTTTGTAAAAGATTTGGAAATTATCCCTTTGCTTTTAATGGCAGCTCCCGCCCCCTTAGAATTACAATGCATTAAACCACTTTCCGGCTATGAATTCCTCCGATCGCTTCCCGGATTTGGCGATAATGATCTAAAGTTTTTCATGAATTTAAGCGCATTTAAGAATACCGAAGAGTATCTGATGAGCCTTAAAAAGAAAAAAAGACACAATATCCGCCGTGATTGTCATCGTATTTTAGGCTTAAAGCCCGTCATTGAATTTGGAAGATTTGACCAGCTTTCTCGTTTGTTTGAACTCAATATTGAGCGTTTTAAAGATATGCCGCCTGATGATAAATCTATTTTTGAGAATAAGGATGAACAGGCACTATTCCATTATTTGACTAAAAATGTTAAGACGCTTGAGCCGTATATTATGACTATTGCGATTCGCGGAAAAATTGAAGCAGTTGAGGTTGGTTTTATTTACGATCAGGTCTGTTATGCGTTCAGCTCCGGTGCAAACATTTCCAAATATTCAGGAATAGGGGTATTTTCCAACTATAAATTAATAGAGGAAATGATGCGCAGAAGATTGCGGAAAATAGACTTTCTGCAAGGAGACTATAACTGGAAGCTGTCCTGGCAGCTGGAATCCTATATGAGTTGTGAGTTTATAAAAAAACGAATGTCGGTACAACAGGTTTCCAAAAACAGTGGTACGTAAACAACAGCTAATTGATAGATTACAGCATACCTATTGTCGTCTACAACCCTCCTCTATTCACGGAGTCGGTGTATTTGCCATCCGAGATATTCCTGCAGGAATAGACCCATTTTATGGATCAGGTGATCCTGATGCAGAACGATTTACGAAAGAAGAGTTACAAGATCTCGATCCGGAAGTTTTAAGATTAATTGATGATTTTCTCGTCTTTGATAAGGATGGAAGTGTTGAAATACCTGAGGAAGGAATAAATGGTTTAACGATGGCCTTTTATGTCAATCATTCTGACAATCCCAATCTCACATCACCTGATAATGGACTCTCGTTTCGTACGAATCGTGAGATAAAAAAAGGAGAAGAACTGACTGCTGAGTATAGAACATATGATCCCCGTTCCCGATCATTAATATCCGTGGCAGCTTGACGAATCCTATAAAACATGAGAACATAAAACTGCCCTGCCGAGAAGGTGTTAATCTTGAAGAATTTTTCTCGACAAATTCATTTCCATAAGGGTATCTGAACTGTTTCGCAAGAAATAGTTTGGTAATAGGGCGAAGCGTCCGCTCAGCTCGAAAGAGAATGAGCGGGTTGAGTCCGCACCTTTGTAGCCTTTGGGAAAGTCTTCACGAAAAACCTTTTTAGCAGGGTCATTTATTTAGCCACTAGATGTTAGCCACTAGCCATTAGGGAGTATATATAGCTAAAAGTTATAGTATAATAACAACCTAATAGCTAATTACTAATCCCTAGTGGCTGTTTTCTTGGACCTGTGGCGCAACTTCAGCCAAAGGCTGATCGGCCTCTGGCCGAGGCGAGCGCACATATTATTGAATAAAATTTGGGCCTATAGGTAAGTGGTATACCGTATCTATGGCATAGATAAGTCTCGGGTTCGATTCCCGGTAGGTCCACTTACGTGAATAAACAACAGGCAATTACGGCGACCGCTTTTATCTATAGAAAAAATAACAGTAGTGTTGAACTGTTTGCGCCCAAGCGGGCATCATCGAAGAAATTCCTTCCTGATAAGTTTGAACTCCCCGGCGGCCATATCGAATTTGGGGAAGATATTGAAGAAGGATTATTACGTGAAGTACGGGAGGAATTTCATATTTCTATTAAAATTGAACGCCCGTTTTACGCATTTACCTATATCAATACTGCAACCGGTACTCATTCCGTTGAAGTTGTCTATTTTGCAACCATCCAACCTGAAGAGCAAAAAATTAAACTCAATTTACAAGACCATTCAGAATATCGGTGGGTTCTCCGAGAAGAAGCGCTAAAGCTGTGGGATGAAGAAGATAAGGAGCGAGAAGCTGTCGTGAGAGGATTTCAAAATCTGAATTACTTGGAAAAATTCAATTAATTTGAAAAATGACAAAATTATTACTTACCGGCAGTGACACTGAATGGGGATCTGATGCCTATAATCAAGCTGTTACTGAAGGAATGATAGGTTTGATAGGATTAATGCCTTTTATGGAGATGGCTGACCATGAAATAATCGGTAATTGGTATGGCAACGGTTATCGGGAATCATTGAATGAATCTGCGTTGCAGGTGAAGCATGTCCGTCGTGGAGGGAAGGAAAGAGAGTTGGTTATCAAAGAATGGTTTGGCACTAAAATATCAGAGTAAATTTATTGCCTCTGGAAATCCACGATAAACGTCTCGCAGAAGTCTTTCTCAGAAAGTTTTTCGACGGCAAAATCACGTAATTTTAAATTGGAAATATAGGGCTTCAGGTTGTGTTGATTACACATCGTATCCTGATATATTGCATAGACGGTGCCTGAATCAAACAATTGAGCAATTGATATTGTTGGTAAAGCGTCTTTCAAAATAGGACACTTTTCTCCGGGATCAAAAATGTACGTTGTATTTTCTTCAATCGTTTGTACGGTATCACAAGTGGTGAATGCTATGTTTTGAAATACAAACTGATTATTCACAAACGCTTCTCTGATTTGACCTGCTGTTTCTCTGTTATAGCTATCAGAATAATAGATGAAATCTTTAAATATAACACGCGGTGCGTTCAGTACAACCGTGACCGGTCTATTCTTTTGATTTACCAGAGAAGCGTATTGGGAGAGTATTCGAGCACTGAAGGTCATTCCTTCCGATGCGTATACCGGCTGAATAAAAAAATAGGTATAGAAAAAATTGGCGATCAATATCGCATACATTCCAACAATTCCCGTCAATCCAAGCGTAAAATACTTCTTTTTCTTAAATATATTAATTGCATACCAAATTCCCATGCCGATAAACATATAAAAGAAAGGTATATAAAGAGATGAACGCATGGCATACGAAATACCAACATTACTGACTACCGATGGAAGTGGACCGAGGAGGAGCATGCCGGTTAAAAAAATCCAAAGTTTTCGTTTATATAGAAATAAATAATAACAGCCGAGGATAAAAAATAAGGCGTCTGTATAGTAAAAATACCCATGATTGAATATATGAAACCGGACGGTTTTTTCCGTATCCACAAATAAATATTCAGGAGAAAAAGCACCGACATATTTTGCAATGCTTTTTTTTATGCCTACTGACACCTTATTGGAAACTATTGAAACTACGGGATTTTTTACGGCAAGTCTGCGTTCAAGGTTGACCTGATTTTCAACTTCCCCCGTGGAGAAAATTGATACTTCTCCTAATCTGTCTGACGTGTTTTGTTTTTTCGCGTTCAGAATAAAAGAGAAAAATATTACTACACACACGGTAAGTATCGCTATATACTGTTTGGTATATTTTCTCCGGTCAATGTGCTGCCACGTAAAAAAACAAATAGCCAGTACGTACGGCACAAACGTAATTTTATACGCCATGTACGTATAAAAACCGCATGCTAATGGAATAATGACCCACATCTTTTTCCAGCCGGTTGTCACGAGAAGTACATAGAGCCCGAGCATATAGAAAAACAATGCAAGAGAAGCTTCAAATGCTGCCCGCCCAAAAAAAATACTCCACGGATTAAAACAGGCCACGAGGCCGATGATAAACGCTTGCCATTTTCCAATAAGCTTCAGCGCGATAAGAAACACTATGACGACAAAAATAGAATTGACGACGGCATGAAAAATGTGTGCGGCAAATAAAGAAGATTGAAGCGGGCCTATGATAGGAGCCATCAGTATATACGGCAGCTCTGCCTGTGCTGGTTCATCGGGTATGGGAGAAAACGATAACGGATTCCACGTACCGCTCACATCGCTTCCGGTATAGAAAAAAGATTTTGCATTGAGGACAAATATCATATTATCGTGGATAATGCCCGTCGGAATTCTATCAAGCAAAACAGTTCGCAAAAAAAGAGAAGTGATAAATAAAACAGCAGCAAGAACGAATGGACGATATAAAATTGGACGATGTACCATTGGAAACTATTCTTTCAGATGGCGCATTGAATGTCAATCAACTATTCTGCTAAAATGGTAGGACTGCCTCACTTATTCATGAAAGAAAACATCCTTATTGTCATGCCGGCCTACAATGCCGCTCGTACTCTTAAAAGTGTATATACCAATATTCCTCCAAATACGATCAACAGCATTCTTCTGATTGATGATGGATCAACAGACACCACCGTTTCACTGGCCAAGAAATTAGGGATTAAAACCATAGTCCATAAGAAAAATGTCGGGTATGGTGGAAATCAAAAGACGTGTTATCGTGAGGCGCTGAAACGCGGCACAACGCAGGTGATCATGCTCCATCCGGACGGCCAGTATGACGCAAAAGATTTACCGCTGTTTGTCGATGCACTCAAAAAATCAAAAAGTGATCTTATTTTAGGATCTCGATTTTTGGAAGGTCGTCATAAAACGCCGTTTTATAAATCCATTTCCATTCGATTCATAACCGCTTTGTTTAATATGGTGTTAGGAACTCACCTGACGGAGGCAAATACGGGATATCGCGGATTTACGCGAAAATTTCTTGAAACGGTTCCCTTTCACAAAAATGGTAACGGGTATATTTTTGATCCTCAAATGATTATTCAAGCGGTCTATTTTGGATTTCGTATAAGTGAAGTGCCGGTATCAAAAGATTATAACAAGGAGGCAAGTTCTCCTAACCTTCAGCAATCTATACTACACGGATTTGAAAATTTGCAGCTACTTGTTGAATATTTGTTGCACATCTTTCACGTCAAAAAGGCTGATTTTTTGGTGAAGTAGGTTGTAGTACTATAATTACAACTCAGTCAGTTTTGCACCCTTTTTGGGCTTTTCTTTTACCAGATTTAAGTAGCGTTCTGTGGTTGATATTCGTTTGTGGCCAACGAGTTTGGAAATGTACTCCAGAGGAGCGCCCGATGCTAATTGATGAGCAATAAAGGTTACGCGCAGGTCATTTACTTTTGCATCATCGATGCCTGCTTGTTTCAACGCGCGATCAACGGCCGTTCTGATGTTTCTGACCAACAGCGGATTTCCTGTTTTGGTAATAAAAATATGTTTGCTGTTCTCTTTTTTGGGCCGGATGGCAAGATATTGATTGAGCGCGTCTTGAGCTGCTTGATTGAGCGGAATCGTTCGCTCACCAAAAACAAGTTCTCCATTGGTGAGATTGTCAAATGTCAGATCCGCCACCTCGCTGATGCGAAGCCCTGTCTGTAAAAACAATTCAATAATGGCATAGGTCCGAATATCAGCGCGCGAAACGTCTCGCAGCGCCCGGTATTCCATTTTTGAGAGAATCCGTGGCTCTTTCATCTCATATTTTGGATGGGTGAGGTCGGAGGCTGGATTTTCTTTAACTTTTCCTTCACTCTGGAGGAATTTGTAAAATGTTTTGATTGAGTTGACTTTCCTTGAGATTGTTTTGGGCGTGAAGTTCTTCTCCCTGAGCTCAGAGAGGAATGTTTCGAGATCTTCACGAGTTGTTTCTGCAAACGACGTACGCCCCAACCGCTTCAATGTCACAATAAGCTGTTCAATATCTTTTCCGTATGCGACAATAGTTGCGGGAGCTTTGTTTTGTGCAGTAAGATATGCTAGAAATGAGTTCTTTGTTTCGTCTAACATGGCGACGACCTATAATATCATCGGGACAGGCGAAAGTCAAGCAAACTCATATCCGATGATATACTGATCATATACTATTTTACACTATGAAACGACTTGCATCCTGGCTCATTATTATCGTTAGTGTGCTTCTGAGTGTGAACCTGGCACGCTCAATCTATGATTTGCATACCCGTGAATCGGTCATTCATGAAGCGCGTGACCGGTTGGTTAAAACCCAAGAGGAAAATAATAAGCTTGAAGAGGAGCTAAGCTATGTACAAAGCCCTGCGTATATTGAACAGCAGGCGCGGGAAAAGTTAAATCTTGCACGGCCGGGAGAGGTTGTATTGATTGTGCCTGAAATTACTCCTCCACCCGATGATTCTGACCAAGAGTTGAAACTGGAAATTTGGCAACAGTGGTTAAAATTGTTCAGAGTGGGAGTGTAAAAGCCCTCCTACATTCACGTTCGCCTCGTGGTCTACATCCACGCAGTCGAAGTGTTCATTTCGGACGGGCAGCGTCATTTCTAAACTCATCCTCTCCGCCAGCTGGCGGATCGTATTCGTTAAAAAATGTCGCTGTGCCAACGGGAGGGATCGAACCTCCGAACCTACCGCTTATGAAACGGTTGCTCTACCACTGAGCTACGTTGGCATGATTTGTATTGTATCAAATCAGATACAAAAAATCCTATATTACTTCGCAAGTAGTGGAAATATAAAGATTTCTTCAAACCGGAGAGAGATTATGGAATTTAGATTTTTTACTCTGTTTTAACATGGTCACGCCAGGGACTCAAGTTAAGCAAGCTTGTCGAGCCAAACAACTCAACTGATTCACCAAAAGGGTTATCTGAGCATGTTCCACAATCACTCTGTTCCCATGCCCTTATAATGTCCCGTTTTTTGTCTTCATAGCCTCCTTCAGCGTAAGGAGATTCTTGAGGATCAAATATGATGGTACCGATATTTTGAGGTTCACGGAGTGCTTCAACGTGACCGCATGTTCCGTTCTTAAGGAAATTACATATAGGGCTATTAGGACAACCCACATATGCACCGACATGAACTTCTTTTAATCTTGACATAATTCTAAAAACTACCTCTTTTGAGTTTTTGTAGTTTATTTACTATAGTATCACGCTCGTCAATATTACGAGCCTTTTAGTGAAGCTATATGGTTTATTAAATTATGTTGATTGTTGAGATGTTCTATCTCACGTTTATTTTGGAAATCTGT
The DNA here is from genome assembly GCA_001788215.1 of Candidatus Roizmanbacteria bacterium RIFCSPLOWO2_01_FULL_40_14. Classification (GTDB taxonomy): domain Bacteria; phylum Patescibacteriota; class Microgenomatia; family 2-01-FULL-40-14; genus 2-01-FULL-40-14. Next base: position 20,174 of record MGAO01000009.1, read on the forward strand.
GTGTTTGTAAAGATTACATTTTCTTTCTGTTTCCTTCTCATGCTTTTAATCTCTATTTCTCGTTTTAACGCGTCCGGTTTCGTGGCGTATTGTTCCGTATAAATTATTTTGAGGGGTTTATGTGATCTGGTATATCTTCCCCCTTTTCCCTTTTTATGGTCCAGAAACCGTTTTTCAAGGTCATTTGAAATACCCGTGTAGAAACTGTTGTCAGAGCAAAGCAAAATATACACAAACCACATAAAAGTATTATACAGAGATTGTTATTTAGGGATTGTGGAGTCCTGAGTATGTCGAAAAAGAAGACCTGCCTTCCGGAAGGCAGAAATACCCTATTTAATCAGTTAACCGAACTCTATCTTTATTTCACTATACTAGCTTTTCGGCAAGAGCTACGGCAGCAATACTAGTTGCGTCTGTAATTTCTTGTTTGTTAACCATCTCAAAAAAAGTGTCAAAAGATACTTGCCTAATACTTATAGATTCCGTATTTTCAGGATGAGGCTTGCCGACTTTTATATCCGTTGCGAGGAACAAAAATACTTTGTCATTTGTTGAACCAAGTAGTGTATGAACCGTTGTAATTTCCTGCCATTTATGAGTAGTTATCCCTGTTTCTTCTTCAAGTTCTCGTTTTGCCGTATCAAGTGGAGTTTCTGTGCTTCCAAAACGAGAAAATGCGCCTTTTGGTATTTCCCACGAGTACCTGTCTGGTGCATAACGGTATTGTCCAACAATTACGATTTTATTGTCTTTAGTTAACGATACTACTCCTATTCCTCCTTTAAGTTCCGCAACACTATAATTTCCTCTTTCACCGTTTGCCCGAACAACGTTGTCTATTCTTAAACGGATCCACGGGTCTTTGTAAACATACTTAGAACTTTTTACTAGCCACTTCTCCTTTTTGGATTTCATAGCAAAATTATATCAGAGGTACGATCTTATTCAAGCATGGTGTAAAAAATTGAGGCTAAAATACTTTTTTTGCGGGGATTGAAAGAAATACGAACTTTTTATGGGATTAATTTGTTGCAAAAACAATAGTTCTATGCCATCATAAATTTATGGATAGTGATCTTACTTCTCAGACAAGTGAACCTTCCTTAGAAACTCCATTGTTTTCCTCATCAAAGATGTCATTGCGAAATAAAACGTGGATAATTGTAAGTTTAGTAGGTATTGGCAGCGGTATTCTGTCGTCGTTTGTAAGCCCAATAATTGCAGGTTTAGTTGCTTTGTTTATATTTCCGAGCAAACCTGGTGATGAACTTGGAGGAATTGTCAGTTTATTTATTGTTATTCCTGCTGTGTGGTTGGTATTCGCCATTTTTGCATCGTACATTAGTTTCAGATTGACTCATAAATGGAAATATCTCTTTTTAGGATTACTATTGCACATACTGACTATAGCTGTGTTTTATGTTGTTGTATATTTCTTTTATAAAGCTGATGAACGGGAAAGATTGGAAAACTATAAACAGGAACCCAACCAGACACAGCTGTTGGAAAGAGGATCTCAATAAAATAGCCCGTATCAACGGGCTAATTTATCAGGTTTTGATCTGCTCTAACGTCTTTAAATAATTTCGTAGTTGTTTCCGTATCACTTTTCTACCCATGGATGTCTTAAGGTATTTTTCTCTCGTTTCTACATCCTCTTTGAGTAAATACGCTTCATAATAGATTAACTTGAATGGTCTTCTCGGTGCTGTTGAAAAGTTTTTTCCTGCATTGTGTTCTTTTACTCGCCGACGAAGATCTGATGTAGTTCTCGTGTAGAAATTGTCGTCTTTGAGAGACTGAAGAATATAGAGGTAGTACATTGGGGTCATTATACCTCACTGCGTTCGGTACCGACCCCATGGGGATGAAAGAAAAAAAAGACCGCTTTAATGGTCTTTTTTTCTTTAATATCCCCAGTTGCGGGGCTGGGAGTCGGACCCAGTCTAGGAGATTATGAGCCTCCTGTGCGGCCGTACACTACCCCGCGATAAATTGTTTCCATAGTATACCAGACTTATCCAAAGCAAGATTACTTTCATTGAACTACAGGTTCGGTTGTGCTACAATAGATTGGTATGACCAAACGTATCCTCACGGGTGATCGCCCGACAGGTCGCCTGCACCTCGGACATTATGTCGGCACCCTTTCAAACAGAGTTGCTCTTCAGAGTAAATATGAAATGTATATCTCTGTTGTTGATCTGCATAGTTTGACTGATCGAATGGACGATCCTCAAAAAGTAAAGAACATACCTGATAGTGTGCGTGAGCTCGTTCTCGATTACTTAGCTGTTGGCATCAATCCCGAAAAAACCACGATACTCCTGCAATCCGCAATTCCCGAAATATCAGAACTGTTTGCGATTTTAATGAATTTAGTGACTATTGCCCGTTGTGAGCGGCTTCCCGCGTTAAAAGAAAAAATACGAGATCAGAAGATTCAACATCCTTCGATGGGACTTTTAAACTATCCTATTCTTATGGCGTCTGATATCCTTTCTCTCCGCGCTCATCTTGTCCCCGTCGGAAAAGACCAAGAATCACACATAGAATTTGCGCGGGAGATTGCAAAAACATTCAACAGACTTTATAAATCCCGCCCAGGGCGGGATAAAGTAAACGATGACGAAGATGCAAAAAAGGTATTCCCTGAACCCGAAGCCATTATCGGTGAGGCGCAAACGCTTCCCGGAACCGATGGAAAAGCAAAAATGAGTAAAAGTTTAAATAACGCGATATTTTTATCCGATGATGAGAGAGCAGTTGAAGAAAAAGTAATGAGTATGTATACCGATCCCAAGAGAACCAGCGCCTCTGTTCCAGGAACCATCGAGGGAAATCCGTTATTTATCTATCATGAAATATTTAATAAAAATATATCTGAGGTTGAAAAATTTGCCGAGAGATATCGTACGGGAGATGTGGGAGACGTTGAGGTAAAAAAGGCCTTGGTAAAAGCACTCAATACCTTTTTAAATCCAATCCGATTCAGACGGAAGAATTTTGAAGAGCAGAAAGGGCTTATTGACAAAGTACTGACCGAAGGGACCAAAAAAGCACGAGTTGAAATTCAGAATACCCTTCAGATTGTAAAACAATCACTCGGTCTCCCTATTCTGTCTTCTTAACCAATCTTTCAACGGCAGTTGCCACTAATTGGCAGAGCTCTATTTCGTGTGCTATACTTACTCATTCGTATGAAACAATCTGAACTATCAGTACCAAAACCAGGCAAAAAACATAAAAAAAACGGCGTGCATATTTTCAAATTTAAGTTCTCCGTTCGTGACATCATTATGTGGTTTTTGGTTGTCATGCTGGCATTTTCTCTCTTTAATGCATTTCAGTCAAACATGACGACGGCCGAGGAAGTGCCCGTTTCTCAAGTAATTGGTGATATTAAACAAGGAAAAGTTGAAAAAATTCTCGTTGAAGATGTAAAACTGAAAGTCACGTACAAAACGGGCGAAGAAGTTGTGTCCATTAAAGAACCCGGATCATCTTTTAATCAGCTGTTAGTCGATGCAGGTATTGATCTGTCGAGTGTGCAAATAGAAAACGTCGATATTACTTTTGCGATGATTATGGCAAGTCTGGTTGGGCAATTACTCCCTCTGCTTTTCATATTTGGACTTCTCTACTTTCTCTATCGTCAGACCCGCGGCGCGCAGGATACGCTTTTTAACTTCGGCCGCTCAGGTGCGAAGATGTACAGTAAAAAAATGCCCAAAATAACGTTTAAAGATGTTGCCGGAGTTGATGAAGCAAAAGAAGAGATGAAGGAAGTCGTTGATTTTCTTAAAAGTCCCAAACGCTATCTTGATTTAGGCGCCCGAACACCAAAGGGAGTACTTCTCGTTGGTCCTGCTGGAACAGGAAAAACGCTTCTGGCGAAAGCAGTTGCGGGCGAAGCTGGTGTCCCCTTTTTTTCCATGGCAGGATCTGAGTTTATGGAAATGTTAGTCGGCATCGGTGCAAAACGGGTCCGCGATTTATTTAATACCGCAAAGAAAAATCAGCCGAGCATTATTTTTATCGACGAAGTTGACGCCATTGGCAGACGCCGCAGTACCGGCGTCATGGGAAGTCATGATGAACGGGAGCAAACATTAAATCAGATTCTGGTCGAGATGGACGGATTTGACCCGCGCGCAAATGTTATTGTCATTGCGGCGACCAATCGGGGTGATCTTCTCGATCCGGCACTATTACGACCCGGCCGGTTTGACCGCCGTATCGTATTAGATTTTCCTGATATTGAAGGAAGAAAAGCCATTCTTTCCATTCATGCTCAAGGAAAGCCGTTTACCAAAGAAGTTGACTGGCATAAAGTAGCCAAGAGAACCGTTGGATTCTCGGGTGCTGATCTGGAAAATATGCTCAATGAAGCAGCCATTATGGCAGCACGGGGTGACAAAAAGGAAATCGATATGAAAGATATCGAAGAAGCGGCTACAAAAGTGAAACTGGGCCCTGAAAAGAAACGACTACAATCTGATCAAGATCGAAAGATGACTGCGTATCATGAGGCAGGTCATGCGGTAGTTACGTATGCTCTTGATCATATGGATGCCGTGCATCGCATATCAATTGTTTCCCGCGGTATTGCATTGGGATATACCTTAATTCCGCCCGACACAGATCGGCTGCACGAAACAAAATCACAGCTTCTCGAAAAGATTGCCATGATGATGGGTGGGCGTGCCGCAGAGGAAATAGTATTTGGCGATATTACCTCAGGCGCGGCCAATGATTTTGATCAGGCAACTCATATAGCGCGTCTCATGGTTGAAGAATACGGCATGAGCGTGATCGGGCCGGTTAACTTCGGACCGGATATGGATATAACCGACTATAACAATCGATTTTTTGAACGGGACGGCGTTTCTCCCGCCATGCAGGAACTCATTGACAAAGAGATTCAAAAAATATTGGTTGAAGGACATAAAAAGGCGTTTGAGGTTCTTAAGCAGAATCGTCAAAAGCTCGATAAGGTAGCCGAGGCACTCGTCGAAAAAGAAACCATCGAAGGTGATGAGTTTGAAAAGATAATGAAAGAGGGTAAATAGGTGACAAATGACCCATTCTTCTGATTACCCAAAAAAATTGCTTCTCATTGACGGAAACGCAATCATGCACCGGGCATATCATGCGCTTCCAGCGCTCACGAATAAAGACGGACAACTTACCAATGCCGTCTATGGATTTCTTTCCATGCTGTTATCAATTACGGATAAATTAAAGCCCACACATCTAATTGTTTGTTTTGACCGTCCTGAACCCACGTTTCGAAAACAGATGTATGTGGGATATCAGGCGCATCGGCCCAAGATGGAAGATGAACTCTCCAGTCAATTTGCGTTAGTAAAGGAGGCGGTTTCCGCCATGAACATTCCGATTTACGAACAGGCTGGTTTTGAAGCAGATGATGTGATTGGAACGCTTGCCTGGCAAGCCACTCATCTACCGTCATTCCCGCGAAAGCGGGAATCTCATAAGATCCCCGATCAAGTCGGGGATGACAATACTCAAGAATTAATGAATGTTGTTATTGTTACCGGTGACCGTGATATTCTTCAATTAGTTAATGATACGGTTTACGTCTACATGCCCGTTTCTGGATTGAACAATGGCAAACTCTATACTTCCAAAGAAGTGGTAGAAAAGTTTGGCATTACACCTCCTCAAATCGTTGATTACAAAGCATTGGCAGGAGATGCGTCAGACAATTATCCGGGGGTTCGCGGGATTGGTCCCAAGACGGCAAGTGAACTGCTGAAAAAATATGGAACCGTTGAAGGAATCTATAACACAATAAGATCCAAAGATCCTAAGATCCTAAGATCCAAAGAAAAGACAATTAAAGCGCTTTCAGAATATGCAGAAGATGCAGCCATGGCTAAAAAGTTAGCAAAAATTCTGCACGACGTACCGGTTACGATTGATATTGAGAAGGCAAAACTTCATGATTTTGATACTCCTGAAGCATTGGAAGTTTTACAGAAGTTCGGATTTGCCAGTCTGGTAAAACGGGTCATGGGAGTGGAAGAAAGTAAGGATCCAAAGATCCAAAGAATCAAAGATCCAAATAAAAAACGAAAAGAAAATAATGATTCTGAACAGTTGTCGTTAGTGTAGTTTTTATGTCATTCCCGCGAAGGCGGGAATCTATTGTAGATTACATAGATTCCGGATCAAGTCCGGAATGACAACAGTAGAAAGAATGTGATATTTATGGCAGATCAAATGAAATGTCCAAAATGCGGAGGGGAAATGGAGGAAGGAATTATTGGCAAACAATTACAGTCATTGATTAATTGGTCCCAATGGCGAAGAGGAGTTCCTCCATTTATATAACCTATGCTTGACATGAAAAGAAAGACGATTTATCTTTGTAAGAAATGTGGTTACTTAGAAAGCTATGCGAAGTGAGTTTCATAGAAGATGTAATATTAAACATAGGATAAGGCGTCATTGCGAGCGAACGAAGAGAGCGCGGCAATCTATTTACTTAAGAGATTGCTTCACTACGTTCGCAATGACGGGAATAATTGAATTTTTTCCCAGACCAATTTATACATCAGTTCATGTCCTTGAGTGTTTGGATGTACGCCATCGGCTAATAACTTCATATAATCTGTTTTCTTAAACTCTGAACGAATATCGACAAAGACCAATTTATTTCCTGCACAAAATTCTTTTATTTTGTTATTATATTTTTCAATATCTTCATTTCGATACGAGCTTTCCATTTTCCACGGCATGGGACTCACTAAATTGTCATCTACTGGAGTTAATCCTACGAAAATAATGTTGCTGGTAAATTGTTTTGCTTTGTAAAGAAGTTTTTCTAAATTATTCTTAAAATCAGAAAGAGATGTCTCATTTCTCTTTTCTTGTGTATAATATTGACTGTCATTAAGGCCAATAGCAATAACAATAATCGATTCTGTCTCATCTTTTCTCTGTCTGATTTCAAGTTCGAATCGGTACAGCAAATCTCGTGATGTGTTTCCTGAAATACCCAAGTTATACACTTCTATATCAATTTCAAAATGGGAATTTATACACTGGGTAGTTACGCGCTGTTTTATCTGATCAGCCCATCCTCCTTGTGTATCCCACATGCCCGATGTAATACTGTCTCCAAAAATGAATATCTGCATGAGTGTAGTATACATAATCAGGTGCTTCTTAATTGGTAGAATCCATGGTGTATACTAATATGACTTTTAAGGCGTATGGACAATATACAAAGAAAAGGAGGTGAGAAATTTTGGGAATAGAACAATTTTTGCCAGGATTTGTGAGTGGACCGATGCGGAGAAGGCGTGAAGAAAGAGCAGCAGCAGCTGCAGCAGATTTGTCTCGGGAAAAAACAGAAAAAGTGGGAGAACTCTTTCATCAGTTATTTACAGATCTTTCGCAATCAGAAAACCCCGATCCAGAAGAGCGATTACTTCTCATGGAACAGCTGGAACAGACAGTTGCAGATGAAGGAATGCGTCTGGAAGATGTAGTGCACCATATATTTGTGCTCAATAGAACATCAGCCGTACCGGCACATTGTATGTTTGGATATAACACAGTGCGTAGCGGATACCGTACGCTCTTATATCCAGAAGATGATTCTGGACCGCAAGCGCAGTTGGACAAATGGAAACAGCAAATTTACGAAACAGTCGAAACTGAGTTTCCGACGATGGGTCGGTATAAAAATGATTTGCTTGAGAGTTCGTTTGGACTTTTCGGAAATCCAGAGACATTAGTTGAACAACCTGTTTCTGCGTAATAAGTCTCGTGTATACAGGTACTTATAACGGCTAAATGATACAATTGGACTATGACGAAGAAACTAAAGATTGCCTTAGTCCATGATTTCCTGAAAGAATACGGAGGGGCTGAACGGGTGGTAGAAGCCATGCACGATATGTGGCCCGATGCGCCGGTGTATACGAGTTTTGTTGATTATAATTTGTTAGGACCGCACGCAGAACGAATTCGGAAGTGGAAAATCGTCGAATCTCCATTTGGAAGCTCATGGCTCATGAAAAAATTCCACTCGCCTCTTCGTTTCCTTGCACCGCTTGTATGGAACCAATTTGATTTTTCAAAGTTTGATATGGTGATTTCATCTTCCGGTTGGTATATTTCCCGTGGCATCAAAACAAATAAACCCACGATTCATATCTGCTATCTTCACCATCCTCCCCGTCACTTATACGGTTATCAGACGGCTATGGATTGGCAGAAATATTGGCCGATTAGAATGTATGGTCATATTGTCAATCATTTTTTACGGATGTATGACTATGAAACGGCACAGAACGTCGACTATTTTATTGCTAATTCAGAGGAGACGAAACGGCGTATCGAGAAGTTTTACCGAAGGGATTCAATTGTTATTTATCCACCGGTAGAAGTTAATCATGCAGATTTAAGATTTAAGAAATATGATTTAGGAATAACAAATTATTATTTAGTAGTTTCAAGACTTGCAAGAGCAAAGCATATTGATTTAGTTATAAAAGCCTGTCAGGAATTAGACAAGCCGCTCGTGATTGTTGGAAAAGGCCGTGAAGAGAACTATCTTAAATCATTAATCATTAATCATAAATCAAATATCCGGTTTCTTGGTGAAGTTTCCGATGATGAGTTACCTTCGATTTATCAAAACGCCAAAGCACTGGTATTCCCGTCAGAAGATGAAGAATTTGGCATAGTTCCTGTTGAGGCCATGGGATACGGCATTCCGGTGATTGCATTAAAAAGTGGTGGTCTTCCAGAAACGGTGATTGAAGGGAAAACAGGATTATTGTTCGATGAATTGTCGGTCGATTCGGTTGTTTCCGCAATAAAGAAATTTGAACAGAAATCGTTTGATAAAAAACAGATAATTAATCATGCAATAAAGTTTTCGAAAGAGAGGTTTGAGAAAGAGATAAAAGAGTTTGTCAAAAAAAATATCCTGATAAATTAATATTAACTTTCCTCAGTACCACGATAGAGACACGATAAGGTAGCTTTTATCGTATCTGGTGAATCGGGATAATTATTATTGTTTGCAAAACAGTATGCGCATCGGGCTAAGAAGCTATCCATGA
>MGAO01000009.1:29295-36324 GCA_001788215.1 Candidatus Roizmanbacteria bacterium RIFCSPLOWO2_01_FULL_40_14
GAGGATGAGATTGCTTTCTTCTTTCAAGTGTATTAAGTTGTCCTCTGTTGTCCGGTGCGTAATGATTTTCACAGACAGTACAATTTAAATCTAGGTCTTGTGCAAATTGATAATCTACAGGTACAACTTTACTTTCTTTTCCCATAAGTATATTATATCAAACTATATCAATTAAACATGGAAAAGCCTTTCTCGAGGCAATAATTTGAAGATCTACTCACTGACTTCCTCTACTCCACAACTTCCGTTTCCGAGTATTCCTCCCCAATCTATGACGGTGAATCCGGCGCGTGCAGAGGGTTTAGGGAATAGGGAGTAGGGATTAGTAATTAAAGAATGAACAAAAGGTTCCTCGTCAATATTTTCAAAATAAAAACGTATTCTTAAGAAATTATCCGGTTCGATTGAAAACTCTACTGGTTCTACCCGATTTACTTCTTCTTCATCAATGAGTGTAATAAACCATCGATTTCCCTCTTTCGTTAATTTCGGAAGCCAATAGTCCAGAAAATCATTTGATTCTTTTTCATTTAGTCCTAGTTTTGGCAATGCATCTGCAAAGAATACAGGAAGTTCGTCTGATTGTTTAATCCATCCGGTGTCATGCGGCACGGAAACGTTTTTAATAGCGGCTTCATAGTAGAGATAGGGATATGTTGTAGTTGCAACCCTTGTGGTTGCTTTTTCTCCAGCAGGGACAAGCCCTGCAACTACACTAATTGTACCATCCGGTTTAGCAGTCACTTGCCATCCATTTGTTCTATGGTCAGGAATTGACTTCGTAATATATCCATTTGGCTCTACTTTAACTGATAATTCCATTTCTTTTTCAGGATATAAATAGAGGGCCGGTTTACAAGAAGGCGTCCACCATTCATAGAAAAACGAGGGAATACCCGGGACAAATGATCCAAGCTGGAGAGAATTTGCCTGTGGCTTACTATCTTCCAGGATTGGCACGTATACCCAAAAAGGGCCTTCCGGATGACCGGCCGGTGTCGGATCAAGAATGATAGCGTGATCCGCATTGGTACCGACTATACCCGATCGGCGTATGTATACATCAAAATGATTTTGATACGCCGTACCGATTTTAATATCAGAACTTTCAATTTGTGTTGGTCTGCTTAAAGACGATATATACTCGTCGGCCAGGGTTATGTTTGAAGGAACTTTACTTTGATCTATCGTCATATAAGTAAGTTTAATAATTAGTCGCGGTCTATTGGGATCAAGTCCACCGGCTGCTTGCACAGTACCTAGTACATCAGTATCATTCGTCTGAGCAAGAGAGCGCTCGGAAGGAACAGCTGCTCCCGGATCGGGCAGCATATTCGGAGCTTCACAATCGTCTTCTTCTGCTGCATCGTTACGGTTGTTTCCCCATACATCGCCGCCGTTGGGACACTGAAGCTTCATCCAGCACGGCAGATCATCAAATGTAGGATTCGCAGGCAACTTCGAGGCGTCGTAATAGACATTAAACGTCCACCAATATTTGTCAAGATTTTCCTGAGTTTGAGGATGCTGCTGATATAACTCTTCAGCAGCGGTTCCCTCGCCCCATTGGTGATTGCATATCCAGAAATCGCCGTCTGTTTGACCAGTACATCCATCACCGCCCGGTAAATCCTCACGGATAGTACCTTTATGATTGAGTACAAAAACTACATCTTGCACCAAAGGATCAAGACAACTTCGAGAGCCTCCTATCGAATATGATGTTCCTGATTCGGGGTTGCACCAGCCGATACCGACATAAACATCTTTGTCTTGCCCATCGGTATTGCTTCCCGCTGCCAGCATGCTACTGCCGATTTTCTCCATTTCTCCGAGATTTTCATCTGCTGACGTACGTGGTGCGAAGTTGTGTTTCTCAAGAAGCACCTTCCACGCGGCAATAGGAGCGTTTTCCTTGACCAATACCCATGTTTTATCTTCCTTATTTGCCCAGTCATATGCAGCTCCCGGACCATACACACTATCAAGCGAGCTATCTACATCAACTTGTAAGGTACGACTCTGATTTATTGCGGGTTTACAGGCTGCCTCTGCATCTAAAAATACGTCAGGCGGTTGTGTGTTTGGATCTTGGCTGCCGGGTAAAAAAGGCATGCTGGCACCCAAGAGTGCAGTTGCTACGAGTGCGAGAACGGCAAAAATACCTCCCATAAATATAAATTTCAGCCAAAGGCTGATCGGCCTCTGGCCGAAAAGATAAAATATTTAATTGTTAAATTCATAGTATCATTTTTTCTTCACAAGGTTAGGTATCGTAATATTTCTGAATGGCAATTTTTTATCCAGCTCGTCGTCGTTAGCTGTTTTATCGGATTCCTCTCCAAATCCTGGAAGATCATAGGTCGTTTCTTGGGAAGGAGTTTTCTGTTCACCGTCAGGTATCGGCATTTCCAGTTTCTGTTCAGCCTGCATAGTCTTTTGCTCTTCTTTTGGTCCTACAGCTGGTATGACCACCAAATCTTCCTGTTCTTTCTTTATCTTTTCTTTCGCTTCATCAACCCGTTCCATTTCCTCATATATCAATTTTGCCGCCTCTAATTTCGCTTTGATATAGGTCAGTGTTTCCACATCCGCAAATCCACCAAGAAGCAAGAATGGAAGCAGATCTGCTACTTGTTGCATACCCTGCTGTCTATCTTTTACAGACGGTGAAATAAGAAGATTAATAGTATTAGTAAGCTTTGCAATGTCTTCGTTAATCCAATCTTCACGGTTCTTGATATTTTCAGATTTCGGCACATCAGAATTGCGATAATGATTCATCCACATAGCTCGTATTTCTTCGTATTCCTCTATGGAAACCGAAGGAGCAATCTTCGGTGCTTCTGCGCTTGGTATTTGGCTTGGTGGAGTTGCGTCGAGAACTTTTCTTACCTGATCAGGTGCAACACCGGTCTTTTCAGATAATGCACCGATCTGCGCTTCTTTGGATTCAATTGTGTTTACCGAAGGAACTTCCTCGAGAACTTTTTCAACTGACTCCTGGGATACCTGTGTTTTTTCTGAGATTTCCCGAATGGTATCTGACGAAACTCTTTGTATTTGTGTTGTGGTGATTTCCTTCTGAATTTCACGAACAACTTCTCGAACTTGTTCTTCAGATACATGAATGCGCTCTGATACTTCTCGAACTTTTTCGTTTGTTTCAGCAGTGGCTGTCTGTTTTTCTACAGATTCGGTAACCGGTACTTCTTTCAAAATCTGTTCTACTGTTGCTTGCTCTGTATGTGTCTTTTCTGCTACCGACTTAATCGTTTCTGTTGAAATTTGCTCACGTATCAGCTGATTTTGACTGATCTGTTGTGCATTGTAGATAACTTCTCTTACCTGATCTGTAGTGACATGGACTCTCTCTGCCACTTTTTGTATTTTTTCGGTTGTTGTTTTACTTTCTTTCTCTTTCTCCACTGTTTCAGTAATCGGAACTGCCTTAAGAATTTCCTGGACGGTATTCTGTTCCAGATGCGTATGTTCAGAAACAGACTTGACTGTTTCTAAAGATATGGTTCGGATAGTTGGAACACGTACTTCAGAAATTGCAATTGGTCCGGGAGCGGCAACTGCCTGCTTAAGCTGTTCGGCAGATGCCGTGCTCGTAATTGTTTGCTCGACGTGCGAAGCGCGCGGTGTTGCGGCCTGAATCACCTGACGCGCAAGCTTATCTCCCCGACTTGCGCGTGTTGTAAACTCATTTCGAAGTGTTTCGTACTGCGTACGCGTCTGAGGTGTGGTTGCTCTGAGTGGATTTTGAATGCTCGCGAGCGTTTCACGAACAGCAGATTCTTTCTCTTTATGTGTTTCAATGCGAGCAACATCACGCAGAGAAGAAACGCGCAAATCATAGGCTCGGGTGATATCGTGAGTTTCCACATTATGAATTTCACGATCGCGTATCTTTTCAATAATCTTCTCCCGCGTCATCGTCTCGCGAGTTAATACGGATCGTGATTCTGGTATTTTCATATGCTTACCAAACGTTCCGATCGAACCCGGTTTTGCTGGTTTTGGTCCGAGCGGTTTTGGAGGAGTAACGTTTCTTATCTTATCCAGAATCTGCATGAGTACTCCCTGATTTTTCTCTAAAATGTCACAGCAGTAATCTCGGAAAATTTTCAAAAGAAGCCACGGCAGCATAATGGCCGCCCAGAGCATAATGAGGGCAATAATATATTCAGCATACGTATCAACGTAGTTTGCGGTATTAGTAGGTGATAATACTTGCGCCGGACCGCCATAGAGAATATTGATTCCTGTATGGTAGACCATTTTTGTTCCCGCGCCCGTAAAATCAAATTCATACGGGATACCACCTTTCCATATACGTGCAAGAGCAGCGATAAAGAGAGAAAACAACGGGCCGTAAAATAACCATCTGAAAAACTCGCCAATCCATATTGATCCAATATTTCTCACAAAAATAAAGGGCAAGAGAAGAGCAAGGAGCGGTGAAAGAATAAGCAGGAATATCAATATTACTTGCCGTATTATGAGAATAATGGCCATGAAGTTGTAGGTAAACGAAGTCATCCGTACCAAAAAGAGAGAGGTGAAGACCATGTCTTGTTCGAGCGGATCAGCATTTTTATACCCGACAAAATCGTAGTTTTCTTCACTATTACTGCTTGAAAAAACAATGTTAAATAAATCTTCTCCACCGAGCCGGGAGATGAAAAAATTACTCATGGCATCAGAAGCCTGAATAAAGCCGAGGAGAATATTGTACGAGAAAAATATAAAGCTCAATATAAGCACCATGCGAATAACAATCGTTGCAATCGTGATGCGATCAAAGCCAATTGATATTCCTGAAAAAGTGGGACCGATAGATTTACGCGTTAAAACGAGCTGAATAGCCAGCCCAATAATGACAAATATAGCCAGAATCCAGGTTACTCTCTGAACAAAGAAATATGCCTGGTAGATTTGCGGGACATTATAAACAGGAGAATGGGTTACGACCCAGTAAATAAACTCCCGCGCCCGCTCAGCATTTCTTCCTACCTGGGTAACTTCTGCATCGATTATCCAGTTGGGTTCTCCAGGTGAACTTGCAAGTTGTAACGATGCAGGGTTAGTTGTTGGGGTTGGGGTTGAGGCTGCTGGCAGTACTTGCCCTGTCGGCTCTTGTAAATATGGATTGTCCGATTCGTCTACAGACTGGTTAGTGGGGATGTTAGCATCAACGTTTGATGGTTCTTGTGCAGATACCAATTGAGCAGAAAGAACAGTAGCACCAACCAAAAACAATCCGACCAGTACTAATCGGGCAGCGAATTTCATGTATACTCATTGTTGCCTATTTTTGCTTTCCTGTCAAGGCAAAAAGCGCAGACAATGAAGCAATGAGCGGAGCGCTGAGTGATGATTGCGTGGTAATAAAATGAGAAAAACTTGAGCAAGCGGGACAAGAAGCAAAGAAACTGTATGCCATAAAATCAAGAACTATTGCCCCGATTAACAAAATGACCAAAAAAGATGCTTTAGGTAGTTTTTTAATAAATTTCATGTTTTAATGATATCGTAAATCCTACTAATACTGCAAACAACAACTGTATTTGGTGAATCGTGTATGGGTAGTGATCGAATAAACCTAATAATAAGAGCGCTACAAGAGGAAGGAGTATTTTATAACTTGTAGAAAATAACAATTTTATTAATAGGAAAATTACCATTGCCGATCCCACTACCCCCCACTCAGCTAATAAAAGCAAATATATATTATGCGCGGGCTGCAAATCCTGGTATGAGTCAATGGTTGTATAACTTGGTAATGCAACTAAAAAATTATTTAATCCAACTCCGAAAATAGGATTATCTTTCATCATGTTAAGAGCAGCATAATTTAAGTCCATGCGCCGTGTTACGCTCTGAATATCTACCGAAGATAAATTGGCAATTCGCTCAGAAAGAAATGGCAACAAAATAATTAAGATGATAGCTACTAATATCCAAGCTACTCTATTTCTGTTCCTTATTCTTAAGTAGTGCTGACCTGCCTTGCCGGCAGGCAGGTTACTAATCAGCACTACTGTCAACAAAATTCCTGCCACCATCCATGCACTTCTTGAAAAGGTGATAAAAAGCGTTGCAAGAAAAAATATGAGTAGGGGAAGTTTTACTTTTCTAACAATTACTGAAGTGTTAAAGAAAACAAGCGGTAACAGTACCGTTATAAATCCGGCAAGAACATTAGGATGCGGAAAGGTGGCATAAGGACGAAGAATTAATTTATTATTCATAATTGCCGTTGCAATGCCCGGAGTTGTTACGTCAAACGTTCTTTCTCCCAAAAACCACAATAGACCTCCGATTGAAGATTGATTGATAAATTGAATCCAGGCAATGAGAGAAGAATAGCCACTAGCCACTAGCAGATAGCCACTAGAAATTTTGAGATCGGGTTTTGTTTTTACAATATATACCGCAATGAAGGTTAGTTTCAGGATTGTCAGTAAATTCAGAAGAGTAAGTTGAGAAACGTCAGAAAATAAAAGATTAAAGATAAAAAATAAAATACCTGCTATCAGTATTCTGTATTGTGTAATTCGCCCGCCTGCATCCCGCATATTGCGGGAAGCATTGCGGGCAGGTAAGTCGTCATTCGTAATTTTCGATAATAGCCAACTGATTCCTATTCCTAAAATTAGTAAGTCTGTTAAGTAGATCGTCGGGGCCAAATAGTCGACCCGTATGCCATTCACGAATGCGAAATCGGGCCAGAAATGATAGCCAAGTTGAGTAGGAATAAGAAGTAACAGAAGATAAAATAACCAGCGATGAAGATTATTAAAATTAGACAGCAATTTGTCCCTTGTTCGGTGTTCCATGCGGTCGTCTAAAATGTTTTTGACTAAGGATCATAAAAAGCGTCAGTGTATTCCAGTAAAGACTCAGGCCTATGGGAAATGAATAAGCAAAGAAGCCAATCATAACGGGCATAATATACATCATCTGTTTTTGCATTTCTTGTGCCATATCTTCCGGCTTCTTTTCTTCCTTCTTTTTAGA
>MGAO01000010.1:0-6624 GCA_001788215.1 Candidatus Roizmanbacteria bacterium RIFCSPLOWO2_01_FULL_40_14
CGATACGAATGATGCGAATTTTCATACGAATGTTACGAATAAACTATAATTAATTACCAAGTAATACATGTTATATCGGTTGATTAATTATTCGTATCATTCGCATGCAATAGTATTATTAGTATCGCCTTATGAAAAAGAAGCAAACAAGACGGAGAAGAATCATACTACAACCCGTAGGGAATTATGCGCATTACTTTAAAAATGATGTGATGCCCGATTATAAAAAATGGGAAGTACTGTCAAACTTTATTTCCGAACGGGGGAAAATTTATCCCGGGGCTCGGACGGGTCTTGATGCAAAAACTCAACGCCGATTAACACGCGAAGTCAAACGCGCCCGCCATCTAGCACTTCTTCCATTTGTTGTCAGACCACTGTAACTATGGGCGAATATATAAATAACAATCACTTAAGAGATGAAAAACTCATTGAAAAATCACTATTGCAGAGAAAGCCTGAGCTTGAAATAGTAAATTTGGGGCATTTTTTTAGAATAGTTGTAGAACCTCCCGTAGAATTGCCACCATTTCAGCCCGCCGCCGCGACGCCACCTGTTCAAGAATTATCAGAACAACCTCCACCAGAAACTTCAGATACAGAACCTTACATTTCAAATAAATAATGAGATCGCCGCTCCCGCATTCTGCGGGATCGCGATGACAATTATCATAAATCTTCAGTCTGGCGTCTTTAGTCTTTTGTGTGTTAAAATGATTCCTTATGGAGAAAAATAGATCTGTTCAGTTCAGCGTATCTCTTTCCATGATCAGAACCGTTATTCTCATCATCGCATTCTCGCTTCTTTCGGGAGGCGGTGGTTACTGGCTGGGAACTCACGAGGTCGACGTATCTTGGGAAGGCTATAGCCCGCAGGCATCTGTGGTAAATACGACTGCACCTGAAAATCGCGATGTAGATTTTTCTCTTTTTTGGGATGTGTGGGACCGTCTTGAACAAAATTATATTGACGATGAAAAGATAGACCCTGAAAAGATGGTATATGGTGCCATTAAAGGAATGACTGCTTCACTCGGCGATCCTTACACGGTATTTTTACCTCCGGAGGATAACGAAAAAGCACGAGAAGATTTACAAGGAGAATTTGACGGAATCGGCGCGCAGCTCGGTATGAAAGATGAACGAATTGTGGTCATTGCTCCCTTAAAAGGTATGCCGGCAGAGAAAGCAGGCATTAAGTCGGGGGATTTTATTATTCAAGTAGATGGCGTTGACACGTTTGGATGGACCGTACCGGAAGCGGTTGAAAAAATACGAGGACCGAAAGGAGAAAAAGTAACGTTGTCAGTTTTCCGTGATGGTCTGGAGGCACCTGTCGATATTGAGGTTATCCGCGATACCATTGAAGTACCGACCGTTGAGACAGAATATGCGGATACGATTGCACAAGGAACTCCTGAACAGGAACCAGCAAATTTCAAGGATGGCGTTGCCATTATTAGGCTCCATCAGTTTGGCGAACAGACAAATCACCAGTGGGATGTTGCCGTGAACGAAATTATAAAAACGTGTAATGCAGGTACCGTAGCCTGCGAAGGAGTCATCCTAGACGTACGAAATAATCCCGGAGGATTTTTAGATGGATCAGTCTATGTGGCTTCTGAGTTTTTGAAAGATGGACTGGTGGTTACGCAAGAACATTCAAGCGGACAGTCGCTTGAGTATACCGTTAATCGAAAAGGAAGATTGCTCACACAACCCCTGGCAGTTTTAATCAATAGAGGGAGTGCATCAGCCAGTGAAATTGTTGCCGGAGCTCTGAAAGTTCGGGGGCGCGCGACGATTGTCGGTGAAACCTCTTTTGGGAAAGGTTCGGTGCAAGAACGTATTGAATTGCCGCACGACGCGGGTTTACACGTCACGACGGCAAAATGGATTTTACCCGATGGATCATGGATCAATGAGGTAGGGGTTTCTCCCGATATTGAAGTGGTAGATGATCCAACCACGGCAGATGTAGATGAACAGTTGGACAAGGCGATAGAAGTGCTCAAATCGAAAGAATAATTATGAGTTTGTAAATTACGGGAACAATATTAGATACTGTATTATTCTTCGAACGAAGTGAGAAGTTTACTTCGAGTTAATCAAGAAGTTCTCGCTACGCTTGAACAATATAGAATATGGTTTTAACTACATCTCCCAGTTTTTTCTCAGAATTCCTTACTATTATTTCGTTAGATTAACTTTGCTATGAAGCGCACGGGATTATTTATTGTTATTGTACTACTGTTAGTAGCCGGAGGAATTTCGAGGGACATTCGTGATCAGGACGACGAGCGTCTAGCCGATCGGATTAATCAGAAACGTCAGGGTGACTCTGTTTCCATGACCATCTGGCGTGATGGCGAAGAACTCTCAAAACAGGTTCAACTCGGACAATTTGACGGCACCTGAAAAAACATGATAGCATTACCTCATGGCTAAAAGATCTACCGTTATCATTATTGTTGGTTTTCTGGTAGGTTTAGTCGTATCAATTGTGGCCATTGCACTTTTCCAATCTCGACAGCTCCAAAATGAAATAACCGTACAGCGACGGCACATAGAAGTTAATCAACTCATTAAAAATCGTGGCGCGAAACTCTCATTCGGGGATTCACAAACCGTTTCGATAGATGAAGAATTTACGATACCAGTCGTACTGACGTCAGAAGAATTTCATGTAAACGGTGCTGACATTGAGATTTCATATGATCCTCAGTTTCTAAAGATAGTCTTGATAGAAAACGGTGAAATATTTGACCATTTTGTCGCCGATGAAATAAATGAAAAAGAGCAAAAACTTTTATTTTCAGTTGCTATGGATCCGGATAAAATGGGTTTTACCGGAAGTGCTACGATTGCAACAATAATGGCTCGAGCCCTTAGACCCGGTACGACGGCGCTCGAGTATATTTACCATAAAAATGATCGAAATGACAGCAATGTATCGGTCAGTGATCTGCCGGGCGAAGACGTGCTCGAAATGGCTGAAAGCCTGCAGATTACTGTTCAATAAAATCTATGGATCACGATCACTATCCGTATACAGATGCACCGCAACACATTAACCACGAAGAACAATTAGCGTTGCATAAAAACCATTCAAAATTATTAATTCCTCTTATATTGTTAATTGTTGGAGTACTGGTTATCGGCGGATTATCTTTTGCGTATTTTAGAGTAGGGAAACAACAGTGCGTCTACAATGGTGGTACGTATAGTATTGGAGACTCGGTTCCTTCTGAAGATGGATGCAATTCATGTTCCTGTACGTATGATGAACAAACAAACACAACTCAAGTTTCTTGCACGGTAATGGCATGCGCAAACGATCAATCTGATCCAGCAACTGGTTGGAATACATTTCAGGACGAAAATTATACATTTAAATACCCAAATGAGTGGCAACAGCAGGAAACGAATTTATTTGGCTCTCGATCAGTAACAGAGTTTAGTTATCAAAGTGGAACCCCTTTTGGCTTTTCCAATCAGGGAAATTATAACCAGGAAACTGGTAAAGAATATTCTACTCTAGATGAATATCTCGGAAAAGCTGCTGCTGAAAAGTCCATTGATATACAAGTTGCCGGGAACCTTGCTAAATTTGTAGACGATCCGGGTGATCCAGGACATGTAATAACATTCCAACGAGTAGTACTATTTTCAACAACTAAAGCTGAAATACTTGATTTTTATTATCAATCAAGTTACTACCAACAAGAATATTCCGAAAATATATTAACTCAAATCCTCTCCACGTTCAGGTTTTTGGATTTTTTGGATGAGGAAGAACTAGATGTTAGATGGAGACAATATACTGATAATGAACTAAAAATTACTTTTGAGTATCCAGATACGTGGAGTGTTGGAAGTGACCGGCCGTATCCTGATTTCTTCTATTTACTCTCCATAAAGGGTGATGAACTTTTGGATCCAATAATAACAGTAACGAGCAATGAAAATCCCGAAAAGCTAAATCCGCGCGAATGGTTTGAGAATAAACGGAATAATTTCCATCCAGTACTTATGAACGAACTTGGTGAGGTCAGTATTGGAGGTTATCCTGCATTTATTGTAGGTCAACCCGACACATGTGACACCGCGTTGCTCATGGTTGCTTATGTCGATAGAGGTCATGATATGCTAACTATCGATTATACAGAATACAATAACACGAGTATTTTTACTTCAAATCATTTCGCTTTTTATCATTTTCTTAGTACCTTATCATTTGATGGAGTTGCCGTAGGAAAGAATACTGTCGATTCCTCTTTTTTTCAGATCCCGCCAGCTCCGGAAGATTATGTTTGCGAAAATAGTAATTAACCTACCACTTTCCCCAAATCTCCGTCAGTTTCCATGCCTTGTGCATTTCGGGAAGTACCGTCTGGTACCTCCCTTCGCGAATTTGTATCGGCTCCGTGCCCGCAATCGCTACGCGATAGCGTTGCGGGCGGGTCATCCACAGACTTACGTCTGTGGTTTTCGCTATCTTGTGATAACATTGGCAAAGTTGACAAAGTTTCAACTGTTTGCTAGGATGTAAGCACTATGAAACAAATACAGATTATTTCAACAAAAGAATTGCGGGATAATTTATCGGAAATACTCGAACAAGTAGCCATTGGAGGGAAAGAATTCATTGTGAAAAAATTTGGGAAAGAAAAAGTGAAAATTTCACCTATTAAGAAAGAACAAAAAGTATTAAATAAGAAAAAGAGCATTGGAAAGTTACCTGGATTTGGTATGTGGAAAGACCGGGAAGATATGAAAGATCCTTCTGAATGGGTTCGCAATCTACGAGTGCGGGAAAGTTTTCGAATTCACGACAAAGAATGAAACGATATCAATTTGACAGTGACGTTATTATTTGGCATCTTCGAGGAAATGGCCAAATACGAAACTACTTAGAAACACTTCCAGAAATATTTATTTCAATTATTACCATTGGCGAAGTTTATCAAGGTGTACGCAATAAAATTGAGCTTCAAGTAGCAAAACGATTCGTTTCAAAGTCTATAGCATATCCTGTTAATTCGGCAATATCATTTCAAGCAATTAATTTGATAGAGAAGTATACGTTAAGTAATGGATTACTGACGATGGACGCTGTAATTGCTGCTACTGCTCTCGAAACTAATCGAATTCTTGTTACGGGAAATATAAAACACTTCAAGGTAATTAGAGGATTAAAAGTAGTCGATTGGCGCGACCTTATAAACTAACCACTTTCCCCAAATCTCCATCAACGATTCTGTCCAGATTATGCCAGGATTTATTTTTTCTATGATCAGTTACGCGGTTTTGGGCGAAATTATACGTTCTTATTTTTTCGGCGCGCATACCGCGGCCGATGGCACTTCGATATCCTGCCACTTCACGCTCTTTTCTCTCTTCTTCATGTTCCCACAATTGTGCCCGAAGAAGTGAAAGCGCCTGTTGTCTATTTTTTTGTTGTTCACGCTCTGTTTGACAGGTTACGACGATACCGGTCGGTTTATGCAGTAACCGTACTGCTGTTGAAACTTTGTTGACATTCTGTCCGCCATGACCGCCGCTTCTATAAAACTGCCAGTCTAAATCCTGCGGATTGATTCTCACTTCTTGTTCATCTAGTTCAGGTAGAACGGCTACCGTTGCCGTTGAGGTATGAATTCTTCCCCGCTTTTCTGTCTCAGGAATTCTCTGTACTCGATGTACTCCGGTTTCATTTTTTAGCTGAGAATAGGCGCCCTCTCCATTTACAAACAAAATATTACTATCAATAAGGCTTGTTTTCCATCCCTTAGTTTGTGCATATCTCAAATACATGCGCAACAGATCCGCCGCCCAGATGTTTGCTTCATTTCCTCCGGCTGCACCCCTGACTTCAATAATGGCTTTGTTTTGGTTCATAATTGAATTGTGTCATTGGAAACGAAGTGAAGCAATCTGATTTCATGAGATTGCTTCGTCTCCCGCCGTTGGCGGGATCCTCGCAATGACAAAAGACTACTATTTACCCAAGAGCATTTCTCGGAGTGTTTTCGGAGCATTTTCTTCACGTTTTCTTTGTTCAATTTTCTGTTGTTTCTTTTGCGCAAGAACGATCTGTACTTTAACCGCGCGCTTTTGTTTCTCCTGGAATTTTTCAACACGGCCCTTTGTGTCAAGAAATTTCATTTTTCCGGTGTAGAGCGGGTGACATTTATCACAAACCTCAAGCCGGATTTCCTGCATGGTTGATCCGGTCGTAAATGACGCTCCGCACGCGCACGTTACTTTCGCATCGTCGAAATAGGTTGGGTGAATAGACTGTTTCATATTTAGTTGAAAATTACGAGTTACGAGTTAGAACAAAAAGAGTTCATTTTAATAGCTCGTAACTTACAAACTTTTAATTCGTAATTGAGTTTGTATTGTATCATTTCCACTCACTTAACACAACTCCGGCAAAGATAACACCTGCTCCGATAATAAACGGAATAGTTACTATTTCTCCCAAAAAAATAACCGCAAGAGGCGTGGCAAATAGAGGCTGTAAATAGGTAAAGACAGATCCTTGAGATATTTCGATCTTGCTCATGCCGTATTCATACAAAATGTAGGCGAGAACATACGAAGCAAATGCCATATACA
>MGAO01000010.1:6655-10190 GCA_001788215.1 Candidatus Roizmanbacteria bacterium RIFCSPLOWO2_01_FULL_40_14
TAATAATCCAAAAGATGGCAGTTTAAATCCGTTTTCCAGAAAAGCAAGAAGTGGATAGGTTATACCGGCGACCAAAGATCCGTGAAGCGTTATGAGAAGCGGACTGAAATGCTTGAAATTTTTTTTCGAATACAATACAAAAAATGCCCATATAATCGATGCTATTAAAATAATAGTATTTCCCCAGGTGTTTTCCAATGCAAACGTATTTCCTTCAAGAAGTGGCTGAACAACCGTTATCAGCGTTCCAACAATTGCTAAACCCAGACCGATTTTTTCACGCGTCGTGACCTGCTCTTTTAATATCAAAACGCCGAGAAGTACGATAAAAATTGGATTCAGCGTACCCAACAGATTGCCGTCCATAGCTGTTGTTCGTTCAAACCCCCAGAAGATAAGGCTTAAATATAACGTTGTTGCAACAAATGAAAAAATAGTGAGCGGCAGAATCTCCGATCGTTTAAGGGGATGCTTTTTGAGATACCAAATGTACCACGGAATCGTTATTGGCAGAAGCATGACAAATCGGAAATAGAGAAACGCCATGGGCTCCAGATATTCAAGAGTGCCCTTTATAATGACGGATGCAAGACCCCATATGACTGCTACTGAAATGAGTGCAGCATATGCTTTAGATCGAGGATTATTAATCATTAAAAAAGTTGACCCGACTCCGCTCACGTTTGTCTTCCCGCCGACGGCGGGACTGTCAAAGTGTTCGCTTCGACGGGTCTGCGTCGCCCGCTCACGCGCTTGTGCGCTGAGCGGGCTCCTTGACAAGTAT
This sequence comes from Candidatus Roizmanbacteria bacterium RIFCSPLOWO2_01_FULL_40_14, assembly GCA_001788215.1. Classification (GTDB taxonomy): domain Bacteria; phylum Patescibacteriota; class Microgenomatia; family 2-01-FULL-40-14; genus 2-01-FULL-40-14. The sequence continues at coordinate 7,440 of MGAO01000010.1, forward strand.
AGCAGAGTATGATTATTATGAATACATGCCACCAATTTCCTCAGAATTGTTGCTCGCACTTATAGCTTGGACTCTCGCCTGGAAGGGTTTTGCCCTATGGCGGGCGGCAAAACGAAATGATAAAGCCTGGTATGTTGCTTTGTTGATTTTTGGGACAGCCGGTATCCTTGAAGCTTTTTATTTATTTGTCTTCGGAAAAGAAAAGAAAAATGCACACGTATCAGGTCCTTCTAGGTCATCATTGAAGAAGAAATAAAGTAACTGTTCATTTTTCGCCCGTAACATCTTTGTCATTCCTATGAAAATGTGCCGCCTTCGCGGGAATGATATTGGAAAATACTGAGTAATTACGAAATAAATCGTTGTGGGTTCTTAATAAACTCATTTTGATCAACTTTCTCCTGTTTATTTTCCTTCAGATTTTTTATGACGAGTTGATTATTTTTTACTTCATCCGGTCCGACGATGACGGCAAACGGAATCCCTTTTTTATCTGCATACTTGAGTTGTTTATCCAGTTTTACCGTTGGATCAGGATACAGTTCGGTTGGAATTTCCTGATTACGCAACTGACTACTCAAGGACAGCATGTTATCAAATAGCTCTGTATTGAAGACGGTGATCAGTATTTTTGCCGAAGATCCGGATAGTTCTTTCGGAAAGAGTTGTAAATCTTCCATGGCTTCAATGACCCGATCAAATCCAAACGCAAACCCCACCGCTGGAATTTGTTTACCGGCAAACATGCCGATTAAATTATCATATCGGCCGCCTCCGCATACTGATCCGGCGGTATAATCCTCAATTTCTATTTCAAAAATAAGGCCGGTGTAGTAGTCGAGGCCGCGCGCCAGAGTAGGGGAATATACTACTTGTGAAGAATCAACGCCCAATTTATTGATTAATTCTACCATGCGTTTAAGATCATCAGACATTTGTTTTTGGCGAACCTTTTCAAGAATTCCCTCATCTTGTCCCTGTTCTCGTAGAAGCTTCTTTACGGTCTCTTCACCGATTTTTGCCAATTTATCAATGATCGGTATTGCTTTAGAGTCAATATCAGAAAATGTCTTTCTATCGTTTATTAAAATCCTGAATTTCTGAAATCCCAGTTTTTTGAGAGCCGTTATAGCACATACGACAACTTCAGCATCTGCGGTGGGTGATTCAGTTCCGACAATGTCTGCGTCACACTGTAAAAATTCCCGAAATCTGCCTTTTTGGGTGTTTTCTGCCCGCCAGACCGGTTGGATCTGATACCGTTTAAACGGTAAGGGTAATTCATTTTGATATTTTGCAACGACCCGAGAAAGGGGAACTGTTTGATCATACCGCATGGCCACGCGCCGTTTACCGTTATCTTCAAAGCGGTACATGAGCAAATCTCCCTCCTGTCCGTATTTACCAATCAGAATTTCCTCATATTCAAGTGTCGGCGTTTCAAGCGGCTCAAAACCAAACAACTCAAATACCTGTCGCAAGGTATTTATCACATATTGTCTCTTTTTGGATTCAGCCGGCAGAAAATCCCGAAAGCCTTTCAAAGGTTGTAAATTCAGTTTGTTCATAAGGTTTATTGTAGCACAATCATTTAACGTTTTTGCACCTCAAACCCTGCGTCCAAGGCAGTTACAATCGCCCGATCAACACTTTTGCGAGCTTCGCTGGTGGTAAGGTGTGTTCCCGGAGCTTCAAATCGCTGCTTTCCCAACATAATATCTTGCAGTGGCTCTGGCGTATAATTTACCGCAAGGACAGCTCCTGCTTTGACTCCACGCAGCAAAGAAATTAAAAAGATTGGCGCACACTCCATTTCTGAGCTTATGAGGGGATATGCCCAATTTTTCATTCTTGGTTCTAAGTAGAGGGAACCCCAGCCTTTAATATTTGCTGTTTTTCCATAAAATGCGTCGTGTGTTCTATTGATACCAGCAAAATAGCGGAATTTACCCTTCTTCGCTGCCTGAATTAATGCCGTCACCACTTCAAAATCAGCAACCGCCGGAAATTCAGATGACATGTATTCTTTCGTTGTACCTTCCTCCCGTATACTAGCAGTCGGAATAATAATTGAGCCAATGTCTATTTCCTTTTTTAATGCACCGCCGCAGGTGCCGACTCTGATAAGAATTTTTGCTCCCAGATTTATTAATTCTTCGGTGACGATTGCGGCTGAAGGCGATCCTATTCCCGTCGAAACAACCGTAACCATAGCACCGTTATAGTAACCAGTGTAACTGCGGAATTCTCTGTATTGTGCAACAAGCTTGCCTTTTTCCAGATAATCGCGTGCAATTTTTGTTGCCCTATCAGGATCACCAGGAAGAAGAGCAAAGCTGCCGATGTCCCGTTTTCTCAATAAAATGTGTGGTTGTTTATTTACCATTTGAGCCCTTTCTTAATTGTTGAATAACTGTTTTGAACTCTTCAGGTCGATACATATAGTTTTGAACATATTTTTGCTTAACGGCGATGTCGCGCGGTTCTTCCCGGACAAAGCACGAAAGGCTGTTAATGGGTGGCCGTTGCATTAAGTTGCCTTTTACTACATAGCCCGCAAAAGAACAGTCGTTCAGAAGAACACCTGATGATCCGCTGTAATCCGGCGGATCAACCAATATCCAAGCAGCGATATTGCACGGTATCGGCCCATATCTTTTTTTAATCTCTGCTGCTATTGCGTATGCAGTTTGACCGCTTGCTATCACATCATCAACTATAAAAGCCTTTTTGGGTGGTTTTTCCGGAAGG
>MGAO01000010.1:10202-20368 GCA_001788215.1 Candidatus Roizmanbacteria bacterium RIFCSPLOWO2_01_FULL_40_14
ACCGGTGGATATTCGCGTCACGGGCAATTCTATACCGTCTCTCAGAAAATCGAGTACGCAATTAGTTACGTTTGCATCGAGTGCCTTTTCAATATAGTTCTTCACAATTCGTCCGGCACCAAGGGGATACAATACGAGAGAATCTTTGAGATCATTTGCTCTTGCATTTAATACGTTTAGCATTCGCGATGTAGCTTCCTGACCATCTACGACATGTAATGTTCGCGTGCTGAACATATTCAAAGATTTAGCAAGTGCGAGTAAATCAGCATTTGGCGTTTCAGGAAGTAGGGGAGAAAGATCTTGAATGAGTATATTTCCATCGGCAAGGACTGCCCGCGAGAAGGTGAGTTGCGGAAAATTAACTATAAGCTTTTCTGCCAAAGAAGGACAGTCTCCGAGATCGGAGACCTCTGGTAGGACAGGGAAAGGATACTCGGAAGCATCGTAAATGATTGGTTTTTCTTTCATAATTCCTCCATAAAAAAAACCAGCCGGTTGGCTGGTGAATATTAATTCAATATAAAACTCACCAACCAACGTTAGGCTGGTGCGTGATGACTGTTGTTTTGTATTGTCTTATTTATCATATTTTTATATCCACCAAATTTTCCGGTCAAATATTTATTTACCCGTGCTATAGTTGTCGAACTCATACCGGTTTCCTTCTCGATTGCGGAGTATGGTTTCTTATCTGAAAGCATTTGTGCAACTTTCCATCGATTGGCAAATTCCAAAATTTCCTGTTCTGTTAAAAGATCTCGGAAAAAGCGCCGTGTTTCATCAAGCGTTTCAAGCTGTAAAACGGCAGTAAATAATGCATCTGTATTTTTATTAATCCATTTATTATTCATATCTGCTTTATTTCGCTAAAGCACTTTAGTAGAGTAAAGTATATCATGGAAACTACTATTGTCAAGGGGATTACTGGAGTCTAAACTCTCCATTTTCCAAAATCACCTTTTCTTCAATTTCTATTTTAGATCAGAAGGATATCGGGGAGAATATTGTTCCAGATAATAGATGAAGTCAAAGTCTTTTTTTACCTTCTTATACAGTTTTTCATCACCAGTGTAGAATGAACATTTTAATTCATCAGCCAATACTATGTACGCCGCATCGTAAAAAGTTATATTTAATCTATAGGATAATTGAAGAGCATTTGCATAGGGAGGAATCTTATATTCAAACGGGTGCTGAATAAAATTCTTAAAGCTCTTCTCACCATCTGGCTTGGTGATCCTTTTGCGTAAATTGGCAGTAAATAAAATATTTCCTAGTTCATAAATAGCAAGAGGAGGAAAATAGATTTGAACATAATCATTCTCATAGTCGTAAAATATCGCGTCAGCAGTTTGAGCGTCAGACTCATCCCTGAGATACCACTTTGCAGCAAGTGAAGCATCGAGGACGATATTAGTCATATAAGGTGTTTCTTAATTCTCTTGATTCTCTTAATAAATCCGCTGTAGTCCCCTTAAGTTTTTTACTTTTGGCACGAAGCATTTTTGCTTCCTTAACTAACTCAGATTTTTTACTTTCTTCACTATTTTTTATAATACTCTTCATTTGGTCTTTTCCAACAATATATGCTACGGTGACGCCTCCTTTCGTAATTTCAAAGGCGTCTCCTTTTGTTGCCGATTGATTTATAAGACTCGCTATAGTTGCCCGTGCTTTTGAAATTGAGATTTGTTGCACTGTCATTTGTACAACATTGTACAAGTTTTTTAGTCACTTGTCAAATCGATTTAAACTCTCCATCCTTTAAAATCACGTTCCCGTCAATTTCAATCCTCGGTTTAAAATGACGCCGTCGTTATGGAAGGGGACGTCGACCTCACCGCCGAATGTAGCATTATTTCCGAGAGCAATATGGCAGGTACCATACACTTTTTCTACTTCGAGAAGGTTCGTGTTCGAGACCGGAGGTTGAGGACTTCTCTCTTCGTTCGAAGAATATAAGCGAGCATATTTATTTGTCCCGATGCCGAATTCCGCTATATTATACGCGCGTTCTCCGACGCGCGCTGATTGTTTTGACGTGCAAATTTATTGATCCGTGTGAACTAGACTATAAAAGGGAAATGCCTTGCTTGTGATAGAATACGGTATAAAAGTTTCCAGACTCATGGAAGTTTTAAGGCATTCTGAACAACTACCAGCGTCTCCGATTTTACAAGGCGTTCCACTTAGAGACCTTGTTACACATGCAGCTCAAGAACGTCAAGATCAGCGTGGAGCTCCTATTTCAGAACGAGTACTATTTCTTGCTGAAGCTATGGAAACATCAGACTTTTGGATGGAACTTAATCAACATTTAGCAACAGATCCGATTAAAAGGCAAAGTGTCGGTGGCGTATTTTTTAGAGGGCATGGTAAACGTCAATTAGCTGACTTTACATGGCAATCATTATTTACTTCATTGGATCATTTTCTAACAGAGTTTGACTTACGAGCAACAGAGTATATTTTTAGATATTTTCGTCCACAGTCAAGAGATGAGAGAACAATTGCTACAATGATTTCAACAAGAAATCTTGCATTAGATCGGTATCCACGTCTTCGTAGAGCATATTGGGACGATTACGTTGAAGCCCTTAATACACCTTTATTTTGGGAGCATTTAGGAGAAGATTTAAGCACTCTTCCTGCACCGGTTGCCACAAATAAGTTTTTTCCAAAATCTGCAGTACGAGAATGGGAATCACCAATTCTAAGAGATATAAGTCCACAGCAACAAAATTTTCAAGACGGATTCAAAGTCCCTATTCAAAATGAGAGGAAAATCTTACAGATTAAATATGCCGATTTGCGACAAATAGTAAGAGATCAATTTAATACAGATGCACGCACTTTTTTATTACAGTTTACTCCATCTGCAGAAGATCCTGATTTTCTTCAGGTCGTAGATAGTGTAAAGAGAGTATTAGAAGAAAGAGTCTTACCAACTAGAACAAGCTTAGAAGGTTTTAGATACATTACAAAAGAAGAACTTGATGATATAGTTGCCAATCTAAATTTTTGGCAGGAATTGATTGCTGATATAGAACAAAGTTTAGATTCAAGGAGACAGGTATTCACATTCTCGATGTTTTTAAGACATTTCGACAGAGAACGAGGAGAAATAGCAGAAGGTAAGATGGGATCATATGCTCATCTTGCTACAGCCTTCACAACACAAACACAGGGTAAATTAAGGGACTTAATACGAAGACCTTCTGCGCAGCTTGTTCACTATCTCATGTGGCAATATAAACCTAATAAAGAAACAGATCCGCACGTACAAGAAGCCAAAACACTTTGTGAAGAAATATTTCCTCAGGACTGTTTATTTGTAAGATTGCAAACGGATAGCTTTTGGCAAGGACTGCAAATGGATCTCCAGATAGTGGAAGCAAAACCAACGTTTTTTTCATTTTTACGTTACTATACCGAAAGGAATCCTTCATGCAATATAGATCTACATGAAGCATACACAGGGAATCATAAAGATCTTCTTCACAGAGCTTATCATAAAGAGAAAGAATTTATTAAATTTGTCCGAAGTCTTGGGATAAAAAGTATCTCTAATTACAGAAAGGCACTGGTAGAACTATTTAAATATGCAGCCCCTGTTCCGATTGTTGAACTCTTACAGGAAAAATTTCCTCAAGAGTTTTCTAAGCAAGGTATTCAAGAAGCAAGTATGAGTAAGAAAAGATATAGTCAAGCTCAGGATATAGTAAGAGATATAGCTCTATATGGAGGAAAAAATGAAGTTGTTTGTAAGAGCAAAGAAGAGGCTATCGCACTTAAGAGGAAAGTTCAATCTGCAGCTCGAATACAAGCGCAATCAGTTGGTGTAAGAATTCAAGATAATATACTTGTGGTAAAGCCAGGCTCTAAGAGAACTCCGGAAGAAAAGGCAGAGATTGAAGGTCGGGTAAAAGAATTAAGAATACAAGGTATGCAGAATAAAGACATTGCACAATACCTTGGGATACACGTCCACGATGTGGAATACGCGGTGACAAAATTGATAAAAAAAGGTGAGATATCAGCCCGAAGCAAATTCTAAGTTTTCATTATTAATTGGGATTACTGTTCGACAGGGTGAGTTGTAGACACTGGAGAAGAGGTGGGACTTGGTACTTCCAGTTGCGGTACGAGTAAAATCCGAAGCGCCGTTGCCCGGGACAAGTCTTTTGCATCAGGATCAATACGTAAAAATACTTGATCACCAACGGTAATACTCGTTAGTCCACAGCGTGTTTTCTCATCGTCTTCAATGACGGTGCAGCGCGTATTTATTTCGTAATCAAGCGTAATGCTTCCGGAACTACTTTTAATCGTAAAAGATCCGTCATCTTCGTCAACTTCAGTGACGGCTCCATGATCAATGAGGGAAAGCTGTTGCTCATACAGGTATGAAGCAATAACCGTCTTATTATCCAAATCAAGCTGTCCAAAGACAGTGGCGGTTTCACCGAGTTCAAAAGAAGTAAGCGTTGCATCTGATTGCTTACCAGCGGCATTAATACTAAAGTAGGAAGTTTCATCGTCGACGGCAACGGGTATTTCTTCGTCGCGGTACAGTAATACCATACTTGTTTCACTTTTCTCTTTAATAACGCCATAAAATGATCGTTTGTTTTGTGCACGGAGTTCGGCTACCCGGGTAGCAAGACGTTCTTTCAAATCATTTATCTTTTCTTTAATGCCCGTTTCCTCCGAATCAGTGCTCTCTTCCTGAGCATTCACGACTGCAGAAATAGATAAAACAAATAGGACCAATAATAAGACAAATATAATTTTTTTCATAATTCTTCAGTTATATAGTTTACGACAACGACGCGTTCAGTTTTATCCTCACCACTTAGACTTACAATAAGAAGTTCATTTGCTCCTTGGTTCACCGTGATCGGTATTGAGAATGTTCCGGTTTCGTCTGCCGCTGCGGTCATTTCGTCAATACCTGATGTTGCGATAACCGTGGCCCCTGGTTTTGTTTTGCCGGAAACATTTATTTCATCTTCCTCTATGAGCTCCTGTTGTTTAGGAAATACAATATCAAGGGTTAATGAATCAGGAGAAATGGGAGTGGGAGATGGTGTGGGCGGTACCGTCGTCGATTGGTCGGTTGGGGCTATATTTGAACCAAGTAAATTCTTCGGAATCTGTGCAAATAGTACTGCAGCGCCTCCGCCGAGAAGAAGCCCCAGGAAAATAGCAATAAACATTTCCTTTCGGAGACTCATAGTAGGCGAATCATACAGCACGCTTGCTAGCTTGTCAAGGAAGGGGAAACATGATATAAAATGAGTTCATGGAAATAAAATATCTTGGTCATTCAAGTTTTCGAATCAGAGGAAAAGATGCGGTTATAGTGACCGATCCATTTGATCAAAAAATGGTCGGGTTGACCTATCCAAAAACGGAAGCTCAAGTGGTTACCATTTCTCATGAGCATGCTGATCATAATGCGCTTGAGCGTGTGAGCGGTGATCTTGTTGTTGTACGCGGGCCAGGAGAATATGAGATTCGCGGCGTTCGCATTTATGGCTATAGAACGTTTCATGACGATAAAAATGGTGAAGAAAGAGGCGTAAATACCGTCTATTTATTCGTACTTGACGGAATCCGTATCGTGCACTGCGGTGATCTGGGCCATACCTTATCTGATAGTCTTTTGGACGAGATCGGCGATGTAGATATTCTGTTTATCCCGATTGGCGGTACCTATACCATTAATGCGAAACAGGCGGCTTCGGTTGTCAAACAGATAGAACCTCTTATTGTTATTCCCATGCATTATAAAGTTCCCGGCATGACTGATTCTTTTTCAGAACTTCAAACCGTTGACATGTTTGCAAAAGAGCTCGATAAAGAAGTCAAAACCGAAGATAAATTAGTCATCTCGAGAGATAAATTTCCGGAGGATTTGGAATTAGTAGTATTACAAAATAAATGAGAAGCATATGGCATCCGCAAAAGTTCTACCACAAAATACAGATGCTGAAGCATCGGTGCTGGCCTCGATATTAGTCGATAAGGACTCTATTATAGAAGTTGTTGAAATACTCTTTCCTACTCATTTTTATGATGATCGAAATCGGTTAATTTATGAAGCAATGGTGGCTCTCTACGAGAGAGGTGAACCGATCGACTTAATAACCGTTCCTGCAGAACTCAAAAAACAAGGAAACAGTAGCAAAACAGGGGGACGAACGTATTTATCTGAAATAATTGAAACGGTTGCAACGTCTGCCCATATTGAGAAATACGCGCGTTTGGTCCGCGAAAGTGCAACAAAACGTAAACTGATAGTGGTAGCGTCAAGTATTACTGACCAGGCATATTCTGATACGGGAGATATTCGCCAGATCCTGGACAAGACTGAGGCTGATATTTTTTCAGTGTCCCAAGGAGAACTAAAATCCAACTTTATTCTCATAAAAGACGCACTGGCGGAAAGTTTTGATCGGATTGATGAAGTTCATAGAAGAGGGGAAGGAATGCGGGGTATTCCAACGGGATTTAAAAGTATTGATAATAAACTTGCGGGACTGCAACCGGCAAACATGATCGTTCTGGCAGCACGTCCCGGTCAAGGAAAAACGGCGTTTTGTTTAAATTTGGCGCAATATATCACGACGGTACAGAAAATACCCGTCGGGTTTTTTTCCCTTGAAATGAGCAAAGAAGAGCTCGTAGATCGTCTGCTCGTTGCACAGGCTGATATCGATGCTTGGAGGCTGAAAACGGGCAGACTTACCGATGACGATTTCCAAAAAATATCAGATGCCATGGGTGTCTTGGCCGATGCGCCGCTCTATATAGATGATAAGCCGGGTGCGAGCGTTCTTGAAATTCGGACGAAAGCGCGAAGACTGCAGCACGAACACGGTGCAAAGATGTTCATTGTCGATTATTTACAATTGATTGATTCCGGCAGGCATTATGAAAGCCGCGTCAACGAAGTATCTATGATTTCTCAGGCCATGAAAAATATCGCCCGTGAACTGCGTGTACCCATGCTGGTTATTTCTCAGTTATCCCGAGCGGTTGAGCATCGGGGAGGGGATAAACGGCCACAGCTGGCTGATCTTCGTGAATCAGGAGCTATTGAGCAAGATGCTGATATTGTTGCATTTTTATACCGTCCACAGGAAGATGAGTCTGGAGTTGCAAATCAAAGTATTGTAAAATTCCTCATTGCAAAACACCGGAATGGCGCCGTGGGAGAATTGGATTTAATCTTCAAAGGCGACCGGATGAGGTTTTATGAGATGGAAAAAGGGAGAAATGAATAAACGTATCTGTTAATACGCCAGTTCACGTTCTCCAGTAGGGTTATCCCGGTGAAAACAATACAGCGTACGCTTCTGACTCATGTTTCTTACTTCTTCTCCGTAATGTTTCAGCAGTAAATCAATTTCTGTTAATAATAATGATGTCAGATCTTCGGCTCCGTCATGTTCATGCACTATCGTATCAACACGTTTTTCTGCTTCGAAGAATGACGGACTGTTTGGCTGAAAGGACGGAAGAGCATCAGTGTCTGTCAGAATATCTCTGAGAAATTTCTCGATTGTAGACGGGAGCTCAGGCGTATCAAGTCCATCATCGTCGTGTACGAAGTCATCTTTCGACGAAGTGTCGAAATCAGTATTTTGACTGATCCAATTATTAAATTCAACGAGCAAGAAAAATACGGTTTGTGAAAGACTCATTATCCATTCTTTGTCTATATCTAGTTGGTTGCCCTCGCGATCCGGTACGTGTTCATCAAGAAAATGTAACAATGTATCATTGGTGATGCAATTTATTTCTCCGTTTTGAAGGGTTTGTGCATATTCTCCTATTTCTTGAGCACATTGTCTGCCTGTCCTGATGTGAGGAGGAATTTCTTGTGGCATAACGGAACTATACCATAAGAGCCCAGGACAATTTGCTATCTTTCGGTAATAAAGAAAATTGCAAGCCTATAGTATAATTACTAAATGGTAGAAATTAAGTCTAACGATAAAAATGTGTTTGCAGGGGATATTGCGTTTGGTGAGCATTTATGCCCTATAGTTGATCGTGAGCTGCCGGATTATTACTCGGTTCCTGAGCATATTTATCTGCAAGAATCCTTTCTGCCGTATTTATTGAAGGATTTTAAACAAAGGGCTGATAGAGATATAGTTAAGATAATGATAGATATTAGGAAAGGAAAAGGGGTGCGATATATTCCAACAACAACGCGAAAAATTATCGAAGGACAGCTCACACGGAAAGAATCACAAAAGTACTGGGATATTGAGTATGGACAAGGATTCTGTGTAGTAAATAACAAGGTTATAGGTTCAAATGTAATAAGGTTGGATATCGGAAATGGTTCGCTTGAATGGGTGTTCCTTCAGGTTGTCGCTTTGAAGAAGTCGGATTAACTGTTCATACTCATCCTCATAATACAATTTTTTCGGCAAATGATATGAAAGTACTTTCTCAAACAGGAACTCCACCCGTTATGATTGTTGCGCCCGACGAAGGGTATTATTTGGCCCACAGAACTCTAGAAACGGATGAATATGAAGGTCTTGATGGAAAATGTAATAAAGCGTATCATAGTAGAACAGAATTAATCCAGGATATTATACAAATTGGAATACATCATAAAATGCCAATATATTATGCGCCCAACAATTCCTCAGTTTTTACCCGGGTCCGGGATTAGTAACAAAAACTTCTGAAGTTATTAAATATTTACTATTCTTGTAATACCACTTCGCTGTCAATCAATAGCGACAGATTGACAGCTTCGTTAGGTATTATACCCCTACCGTAGTTATCAAACGTTATCGTTTGATAACGAAGGGGTATAAGGTCAGATAATTATTGACTGAAGAATGTGATAACAATAATAAATCGTTGATTATATAAACAAATATACAACGGGTGGATTTCTTAAATAATACCTCTCTGAGATTTTTTGAGATGGAACGAAGAGAAAAATAGATTATACAAAATTATCCATTATATTGCTGGTCTAATTCTTCTCTCAGTTGCCCACCTGAAGTATGTCTTACTTTCCCTTTTTGAGTATCAAGTAATTCCAGATTAATACAAGCCCAATAATTACTTGTCGCTACTTGATCTTCTATGCTCTCAGGTGAAGCTACATGATCCAATCCTGCTGTGTTTAATGGTTCTGATTCTGAAGTTATTCTTGACATATTCTCACCCCCTTTTTTTATTCATATTAGTTACCAACTTTTGGCCATTGGACTATTAACAAAGGCAGATCGTTATGTTTTAATCCAGAAGGAAATTGTTGCCAAATCGCTTCAGTCACAAACGGCATGAAGGGGTGGAGGAGCTTTAAGGAAGTTAAAAAGACATGTAATAATGTAGTGATGCGATTTATCGCATCCTTATTTTGCGCGCCACCCGACTGCATCGCTTGCGAAGCATTGCGGGCATGGTGAATGTCGCCACTACGATTTAAGTGTTCTTTCGATTTCTCAAGATAATCAGACGCGAAATCATCCCAGACAAAGTGATAGATATCGTCTGCAGCTTGTGCAAAACGGTATTTTTCGAGGTTTTGCGTAACTTTCCTGGTTAATGAATCAAGTTTTTTGAGAATGGCTTTGTCTTCTTTTGTAGCTGCGACCCTTGCCGCGCCCGCCAAAGCTATCGCTTGGCGATGCGGGCGGGTGGTCGCCGTTTTCTCGGCAGGGACAAGCCCTGCAATTACATTATTTTGTTCGGTCTGCATCAAAATAAACCGTGCTATATTCCACAATTTATTTGAAAAATTGCGGTAGGCAATTACTTTGTCACGCGGAAAGTTAAAATCTTTCCCATTTGCGGTTCCGGATATCAATCCCATACGCAACGCATCCGTCCCATACTCTTTCTGATATTCTTCAGGATTAATAACATTTCCCAATGACTTACTCATTTTCCTGCCGTCTGTTGCGCGGACAATCCCGTGAAGATAGACAGAATGAAACGGCGGGTTCTTCGTTATATACATTCCAAACATTATCATTCTTGAAACCCAGAGCCGGATAATTTCCCATCCGGTTTCCAAAACATCAGTCGGGTAGAAGCGATTAAAGTCTTTCGAATCAGGAAACCCAAGTGTAACGAGCGGCCATTGACCCGATGAAAACCACGTGTCAAATGTGTCT
>MGAO01000010.1:20479-21349 GCA_001788215.1 Candidatus Roizmanbacteria bacterium RIFCSPLOWO2_01_FULL_40_14
ATGTGTCTGTTTCGGGAAGAAATTTCCCTCTCTTTGGTTTTTCTGGAGAAACTACATATTCTGCCCCTGCGGGAGCAAAAAGATTTTGTAAACCAGCATCAATATCTTCAAGAGAATGTGTTTTGAGAAGATCTGAGATGTGCCCGGTAATTATAACGTTTTCTTTTTGGCGCGCCACAAGTGGCGCTATTCCGTTTTTATTCGGACTAACAGCGCTTGCGCTGCGCTGTGATTTCGTAATAAACGTCACTCTCAAATCAGGATTCTTTTCTACGTCATACCAAACCGGAATTCTGATTCCCCATATAATTTGCCGTGAAATCGGCCAGTCGTGCATTTCCTCCATCCAGCGCAAATATGTTTTTTCCCGCCATTTGGGATATATTTTCACCGACCCTTTTTTCACGGCGTCATACGCCGGTTTTTTAAACGATTTTTTCTTATCATCAACTTTTACAAACCAGTTGGGGACAATCATGGGTTCAATGTCGTGACCGCCTTTATAACACGTGGCAACGGTGTGTACATAGTTTCGATCAATCTTTTCGATTAAACCTTTTTTCTCAAGATCTTCTGCTACTTGCTTTCGGGCAGAGAACACGGTTAATCCTGCATACTTACCGGCGCGTTCATTGAGTCGTCCGTTCAGATCAATGACGCGTTTTATTTCCAGACTATGCCGCTTTCCTGCTTCATAATCGTTCTTATCGTGAGCCGGAGTTACTTTTACCACACCGGTGCCGAATTTCGGATCGACGTATGAATCGGCAATTACCGTAAGTTTCATTTTTCCGAGCAATCCTTCTACCTCGATTTCTTTTCCAATATATTGTTTGTACCGTTTATCGGCAGGGTGAACCGCAACAGCAG
>MGAO01000010.1:21380-22144 GCA_001788215.1 Candidatus Roizmanbacteria bacterium RIFCSPLOWO2_01_FULL_40_14
TCGACATATTTCACTTCCAAATCGGCGAATGTCGTGCCGCACTTCGGACAATAGTTGACCATATAATCATCACGATAAATAAGTCCGTCGTCGTGCATTTTCTTAAAGGTGTCATGAACGGTATTAATTACTTTTTCATCGAGTGTGAACGTATATCTGCTCCAATCAACTGAGGCGCCCATTGATTTTATTTGTTCCTCAATATCTTTTTTATTTTTATGGACAAATTCCCAAATTTTGTTGTAGAGTGTTTTGCGGTCAAAATCGAATCGTGATTTTCCCTCTTTTTTTAGTTCGCGCTCGAACGTTATTTGCGTCTCGAATCCAGCATGATCAGTGCCCGGTACCCACAGTGCAGCATATCCCTGCATGCGTTTCCATCTAATTAGTAAGTCTTCGATTGCAATCATCAGCACGTTTCCCGTATGCATTTTACCCGAAGCGTTCGGTGGAGGAAGAACAATCGTGTAGGGTTTTCGATTTTCGATTTTCGGCAATCGGTCGGGATTAAAATACCCGGATTTTTCCCAGAGGTGGTATATCGCAGGTTCAATTTCATTTGGATTGTAGCGCTTGTCCATGGGATTATTGTATCATAGCTCATTGATTAACAACGTTGTGGAATATGGTCTGACTAAGTGTGTGACTTCTACCGTCTGCGCATTGATCAATGACGCTTGTTTCTTTTTATTTTCTGTTTGAGGATCGTCTTTCGTTATGGCAATGACGTTGGGTAGGACATGTTTTACTAAATCAAAATATTC
>MGAO01000011.1 GCA_001788215.1 Candidatus Roizmanbacteria bacterium RIFCSPLOWO2_01_FULL_40_14
ATTGAAGAAGATCAACATTGTCATGCTGAACTTGTTTCAGCATCTGTTGTTCTGTCATCCCGGACTTGATCCGGGATCTATCTAATTCTATAGATTCCCGCGTTCGCGGGAATGACAATCTATTATGAAACATAAACTCATACCGTTTATCTTTTACAATAATTCCAGCGGCTTCTTTCAAAAATTTTCCCCGCCGGTTATACCCCATCCCCTGCCAGACGGTAAGAACGTCTTTCAGAGACGCTCTCGCAAGAGACCGAAACGTTGGGAACCGTTTGATAAATTCGGGATATTTGACGAGCACACGCGTCACCTGCGTCTGCTGGAGCATGACTTCTGAAACAAAAATCTTGTAAGGATCATCTACCATTTTATCCTTTCGAAGCTTTAGCGAAGGAGGACGCCAGGGAAGGATACGTTTGTGGGATTTATAGTGATAATATATAAGATTTTGAAAAGCATTCTTATGCACGGTGAAATTGTAGCAAATTAGAAATCAGAAGTGAAATTAAACCACTGTAGTATTGAGTCCTAGACTTGTTTGATAAAAACGATACCACTCCCCCGGATGTAATAACAAGCTTGCAGATACCGTTTTTTCCATCCAGGGAAAATCCCTTAGTGGCGCTAATATACCTGGATCAATCATTCCTACACACAATCTCTTGAGCAATCTATTAACATCCCTAACTTCTCCTCTTCTCGATATAGCAGCATGCCACTCACCAAAATCAGCTGCTACGACATCTTGCATATATGCTAAAAGATTACTTTGTTCTGTCCATTGTGTAATCTGGCCAATATCTAGATCCACTGGATCAACTATTTCGATAAATGACCTATTGGCAACTCGTATTCCATGTGATTGTAAATCATTTGCAAGCGCTCCCTGATAATAACTTCTTTGTGCAACCGCCTGAAGCGCGTAGGTTTGGAATGCATATATGGCATCTCCCATTGCACGTGCCATTTGTGCAAACCGGATGCGGCCAACCAATTCCCTTGTTTCACGTGGGATAGACATACCTGCAACTCTACTTTCTACACTTACTTGAGCAGGATTATTCCCGATGTTCATCTGAAGTTGTGCTAAAGGATCCATCAATTCTGACCAGAAGTCAACCCCAATTTTAGCTGCAAGCTCCGGCCATATAAGAAGCGCAGTCAAAGCTCGTCTATGTTCAAATGACTGCGATGTTCGTACCTCATATCTCCCCCATTCTTCGGATGGGCTTTCTTCAATCTGTTTTATTGCAGTATAACTATATAGGTCCCTAAAAGTGCTCGGTACATAACCTATTTGTTTTTCTAGTGAACGCGCTACCCAACCTAAAGCATATGGCTCATCCAGAGCTGCCCATGATGCGAGTATTCCATGGGTAAGTGCATCGAGTCCACGAACGACCACATCATCTCCGAGATTGTTCCAGTTTTCGACCGTATATCCTTTTAACTTTTTTACAAGCGCAGTAGCCCGAGGTAGCTCACTATCAACTGATATTGGATCAGGAATATCTTGACGGACTATCAGTTCTTCGGCTATAACAGGTCTGTCACGCATAGCTAATGAACTTTGGAAAGATTGTTCAATACTCATAGAACTCATCGAAATATTATACTACAGGCCACTAAATATACGAAGTGCTGGCTATTCACTTCCCAACTCACGCCCGCCAAACTTATCTTGAAGTGCTAAAGCAATTGACCAGAACCCAAGATACCTGCGTCTGCTGAAGCATAACTTCGGAAACAAAAATCTTGTACGGATCAGCTTCCCACCTCCAGGGAAGGGTGCGTTTATGTTTTAAGAAATAAGCGTAAATTGTATTTTGAAATTCCTGGATATTCATGAGTTTCATCGTATCATGAAACTGCGGGAAGTAAAAATAACGAGCGTGAAGGTTATTCCTGAGACACTTTTTTCATTGACTTGATATCATCGCAGCCTAACCGTCTACCAAACTGTGGATAAAAGATAAATTGAGAATCATTTACTATAACCAGCGTTCCTTCTAGCTCTTTTTCTAGTGAGGTGAACACCTTAACTGTATTACCACTCTCAATATCAGATGGTAACGGCTGGCTGCACATTCCCTCAGGATTGGAACTTTGAGGAGCCGGTTCTGGTTGGCTTTCTTGCCTACTTTGTTCATCCTCAATATTCTTGCCGAAAGGCATACTTTTTACTATCTCCTCTCCAGCGGCGTATCTATTAACAGGCTTTGATTGAACTGGTGTTTGTTCAATTGGCGAACGTTTCTGAGTAGGTTGCCCAACCGGTCTCGCCTCACCGTATTGACTACTTTTTTTACTCAGTCCACTGATACCGACTAAAGCGAGGCCTATCACCAATAAATAAGCTAAACACCCGGGTGCTTCCCTATTAATAATTCTAGCTATACCGTATCCTGGTATCTCTATGTTTCTATTCATAAGCTCATATTATAACCTATAATATTCTTCAGGTCAATTCTACCTCATGTCCCCCGAATTGCCCACGCAGAGCCGATACGACTTTTCCAGTATACGAAGGATTCTTTTGGGAATCAATACGAAACTGTAATGCATCTTCTATGATTTTAGTTTTTATTTTTAACCTTTTAGCTTCTTCTACGGTCCACTTCCCTTCTCCCGATTGGGAAACCGATCCGGATATATCTTTCAAATCAGTCCCGTACTGCACATACGCATCTTTCAACCATGAAATCAATCGAGATTCAATAACGCTTCCGTGGTTGTATACGTCGACAACGTGCGTCAGATCAAGCTTGAAAGAAGATTTTTTCAAAATTTCAAACCCCTCGCCGATTGCCTGCATCATGCCGTACTCAATACCGTTATGAATCATTTTGATAAAATGTCCAGCGCCGACTCCGTCGAAAAACCGGTATCCACGAGGAACCGATAGATCGGCAAATATCGGTTCAAGATATTCAAATGTTTTGTGGTCGCCGCCTACCATGAGGCACGCGCCAAACCGGGCTCCTTCAGGCCCGCCTGAGATACCGACGTCAACAAGTTTGATTCCCCGTTTTTTTAATAAAGAATGCCGACGGATCGTATCATGATAATTTGAATTCCCCGCGTCAATGATGATGTCTCCTTTTTCCAAAATTTCTACTAAGCCATTGTCATTCCCGCGCAGGCGGGAATCCCCTTGAGATCCCCGATCAGGTCGGGGATGACGATTATATGATTTTCCAAACAATATTCCATCCACTGCATCTCCTGCAGAAACGGACAACAGAACCACCCGCGGCGGTTTTAATTTTTCCTTAAATTCTTTCATATCATAAATCCCTTCAATTCCTTTCCGGACAAATGATTCAGTCACATTTTTTGATCGATTGTACCCATATACTCGCCAGCCTCGATCATGCAGTTGCAGTGCAATGCCACCGCCCATTTTTCCCAATCCTACCAGTCCGATTTCTTTCTTTAACATATGCCGGTGAATGCTTGGTTTTTCATCTTCCGTAAGCATCTCAGCAATTTCGTCCGTGCCGCGTTTATACGCTCGAATCGGTACACCATTCTCCTGCCACGCATTGATAATCGCATCCGTATACTGCCACATCGGCAATACTTCATCGGTTGATACGAACAGCGTTTGATCTCCCCGAATAACATCGAGAAGCAGCTTCTCATACTCTTCAACATACTGCCTGCGCTCTTTTGTCGTCCGATACGTAAATGCTAACTCTTTCTGCTGAAGTTCTAGGTCCAATCCGGGCTTTTTGGAAAAAAATTTGATCATTATTTTTTCTTCCGGCTCGAGAGAGAAAACGACTTGATTGTTGTAGTCTTTTCCCGGTTCACAATTCAAACATACCTGCGGATTTCGGAAGGTGATTGTAATATCTTTTTGAGGTTTGGAAAACCCTTTCCCGCTCGATAAGTAGATGGGCACTCCATCCCAGCGATTCGATGATAAACACGCACGCGTCTTAAAGTATGTTTCAATCTGCGAGTTTGAATCAACGCCCGTGTGAGTACGGTATCCTTCATATTGAGCCCGGATGGTCGACCGACGTACTTCGTCCCGTGTCGAAGGATTCAATGTTTGCAATAACTCGGCACGTTTTCTTCTGATTGCATCAGCGGTCAGTGTGCCGGGATTGTCCATTGTCACCAAGGCCAACATCTGCAGTAAATGGTTTTGTCCGACATCTCTGAAGGCTCCGACACTTTCATAAAACGATCCGCGCTTTGACGCATCGTTGTCTTCGAGAAGCCGGATGTCGATGCGCGAGACGAATTTATTATTCCAGGACTCCTCAAGGAAATTATTTGAAAATCGAAACGCCAAAATATTTTGAAGCATTTCTTTCCCTAAATAGTGATCGATCCGGTAAATCTGTTCTTCTTTAAAAAGATTTGACAATAATTCATCGAGTTCTTGTGCGGTTTTTAAGTCATTGCCAAATGGTTTTTCAACGAGGACCCGCGTCCACCCCTCATCGGGCGAGCAGGCCCGCCTGCCAGCGCCTGAGCGCAGCGATGGCGGGCAGGGACCAGTCAGGTGTGAATTGTGAAGATGGGTCAAAATAGTCTTGTAGTAACTCGGAGGAACCGCCAGATAAAACAGTTTGTTTGAACAGACATGCCAACGCTTATCGACCAAGCCCATTTCCCTGGCTAACTTGTCATAATCTCCTCGTTGTTCAAACTGTCCCTGATGATAAAAAAATAATTGGCAAAATGCTTCGAGTTTACGCTTGTGCTCTGGGGTCTCTGCATAATCCTCCGCAAGTTTAAACACATGCTCACGAAACTGTTCATTGGTCAACGGGCGTCTGGCTACCCCAATGATATGAAACATTTTGGGAAGTTTATCTTTCGCGTATAAATGAAAGAGTGCCGGTGTAATCTTCCGGGCCATGAGATCCCCCGTTGCACCATAGACGATAACGACGGTCGGAATGTTGAATTTGTCAGGCATATTGATATATTCTTCGAACGAAGTGAAAGTTCTCGCTCCGCTCGAACAATAAATTATTATCCAAGCAGCTTGTTCCAGTCATCCGCAAAGCGCTTCAGTCCCACATCGGTCAGTTCGTGGGAAATATCAAACTCGTTCCACGGTTTATGTAAATCTAATTCTTGGTAGGCAATTGGCTGCAAGTTTTTTGAATCGTATATATATGAAGAATCAGGAACGTGCATTCCCCTTTTTACCCATTCCTCAAGAATTGCATAGGGACAGGTGATGATATCTGCCCCGTTTGCTACTGAACCAATAAAGTGGTCAAGATTTCGGATACTTGCTGATAAATTCATCACGTGCCCGTCGCCATTTGAGTACATCCGGGTAATGCTTTTTATTAAATCCATCCCGTTTTCTCCTCGATCATCCAGACGTCCGATGAAGGGAGAAACAAAGACATTTTTAAATCCGGGCAACGTTGAATCGGGCTTGACCTGAGTTGAATCGAAGGGCTTGCCCTGAGCAAGCGAAGCGCGCCGAAGGGTTGCTGAATAGACTGCCGCCGCTTGTTGCTGTTGAAACACTAATGTCATGTTGACCCGTATTTTTTCTGAAACCGCGTTCGATGCAGCTCGTAGTCCTTCTTGAGTCGTCGGAAATTTTATGTGTGCATTCGGAATCCATGAAAACATTTCTTTTCCCTGTCTCAACATCTGATCGGCAGTTGTATTTTCATCAGAATATACTTCAATGGAAACTGAACCTTTCGGAATCAAAGAAGAAATTTCTTCCACAATGGATTTGTATTCTTGTAATAACTGATCTTCTGTCAATTTTAAGTTTCTTAATACGTCATCCCCGACCCGATCGGGGATCTCAGAGATTCCCGCTTTCGCGGGAATGACATTGGTAGACAGGATCTTCTTTGCAACAAGTGACGGGTTCGTCGTCTGTCCGTCCAGGAATCCGAGCAAATCAAGTGCCTTTCGCGTTTCGTCCGGATCTCCTGAATCAAGAAAGATTTTCGTGGTAAGATTTTGAGGTTTCATAAGATGTTTTCTAGCAGTGTACCGGGAGAATGTGACAATTGCAAGTCACCTGCTATAAATAGTGATTAATCTTCGGAAGGTAAGTAGTATTTTTCTTCAATTTCTCTCTTTGTTTGAAAGTATGCTTTTTGACAAGCCTGACAACCACAGTCTTTGGCATGTTGTGCCAGCTGGTTCAAACTCTGCATATCTCTCGTGAAATCGTCACCAAATCCTTCCGCTGCAATTTCACTGGCCACTGCATATATATCTGAATTTCTGGCTACCGAATCTTCTGCTATTCCCACCAAAAATGATAAAAAGTGTGGTGTTTCAGTCATAATTTAACTCTAGTAGTATACTATTAACGGTCAAAATAGGTTGATTAAATAGGAAAATAACCGGTTTCCTTGATTATTTATGGATGAAGAACGATCAAAATCAGTCTTACAGAAACCGACTGTGCAGAAAATTACTGAAATTATAGGTGCAGTTTTAGAAAAAGTTGTCCGTAAAGATAAAGCATATACATTATCTATCGCCGAGAGTGAATATGCAACTATAGCTCAACAGTCAGAAATAATAGCGCAAGAAGAGATTGTTAATCAAGTAATAGGCAGGATTTCGCAGGCGAAGCAAGTGTTGCGTATGACCATGTTGTTATCTGAAGAATTATCATCACCGCTTCCAGTAGGATATCATAGACTTATAGGTAAGCTCTTAGATTCTGGAGTCGATATTCATAGATTAGGATTTGGAACAGCTGAAGATTTTGAATTAGTACAACAACAATTGGGTATATCTTCTCCAAATTTCACTTTTTCCCATATTGAAGGTGAAGATAATTATCAACGAATGATACTGGTTGACGACGGGACATTATTTTTTAATGCAGATGTTATTTTTTATAAAACAGGACACCCTTCTCTCATTTCACTATTCAATGATTATTTTGATAGACAAACAGATCAATACTAATATTCTATTAAGAACTCCTCTCGAGATTTAAAGCCAAAAAATCAGATGTTGCTTTCACTGCTGATTTTGCTGCCTGTATTTCGTCATTTCCTCGGGATATATTCCCAGCAAACATACCGAGAAAATAATCTCCAGCACCAATGGTATTTTCGGATAGAATTATATTTTCTACGTTGATTTGGTATTTTTTACCTTTAACAAAAAGTTCTACTCCTGAATTCCCTTTTGTAATAATGATTACTCTTTTCTTCTGGCTTGTTAGAAAAGACTTAGGTAAGTAGGATAATTCTTCATTTGTTCCTTTTACGCAATAAATATTATTGGCATAGTTATTCATCTCATGAAATATTTTTTTCTTTCCGTGATTTTTTGGATCTCTCACATAACCTTGAACATCGACAATTATCTTATCATGTCTTTTTAGCACTTCTTCAATATTCCACTCATTAAGAACTGTAGATACAATAGCAATACGTGATTTCTTATTCTTTTGACTAACGTTTATGAAAGAATTCTTTTTCGGCTTGTATAATATAACTCCTGTTTCACCTTGTGGAGTGACCGCTATTTTTATTTTTGCATTTGCTCCATAAAAAGACCGAAACGGCATATTACGATTTGCGAGCGCCTGTTCAATATAGAACAAAGGTCCACCTTGTTGTTCAGAAATAGTCTTTCCTTTACTATTAGCGATTTCGTCTGTCGCATAGGTGGAATAAACTGAAATATAGGATTCCAGTTGACGATCTTTTACTTTTTTCATAAACTCTGCAATTGTGTTTCTATCCATTCTTTGTTCAAATGATTTGAGGTTAGGATTACTTTTATTTTTGTGTCTCTCTCCCGATTTAAAAGAGGTACTCACAATAGCTGCATCCGCAGATTGAAAAAGCTGATTGATATTGTCTGTATCTGCCCCACTTCCAACAACAATAGGAAGATAAGTAGCGTTTTGTGCTAATGAAAGATCTTCAGTAATTGGTGCATTTCCTGTCCATTTGCCGGTAATAATAATACCATCCGCACCTTGTTTCGTAGCTTGAAGAATAGACTGTTTCAATGTTTTGTTCTTATTTACCATTTCCGCATGTTTAACATGCACGTCAGCAAAAATAGATACGTTCTCAGCGTCGATCAATTTTCTAAATACCCGCGCCTTTTCTGCTACTGGTTCTACCACACCATACGATGTTATAACAGCATCGACGAAAGCGGGAATGCGGATAAAATCAGCACCCGTTACTTTTGCTATAGACAGTGCAGCTCTGTAATCATTCCACAAAACACTTATTCCGAAAGGAATATTCCTTTTAAAGGTGAGTTTACTTATAAGGTATGTCATGAATGCGGTTGTCTCATGCTTCACATAAGTTTTATGGGGTACATCATAATTATTTTCAAAAATGACCGCATCAATACCGCCGTCTATTAATGTATCAAGATCAAACTGTGCTCTCTTGAGCGCTTTTTGTATAGAGTCAAACTGTTTGTACCCGGGAGAAGGCGAAAAATGTATTGCGCCTATGACTGTTTTTTTCTGTTTAATACAATCAAGTATTATATTTTTCATGATTGCTTTCCCGCGTATCTTTTAGTTGCAGCTACATATTCATCTAGTTTTGCTTTTGCTTGTCCAGATTGCAGGATTTCTAAATCTTCTTTTAGTTTACCAGAACAGGGATTTGAAATCAATACTATAGGGTAGACTTGGCACAATGCTCTTCTATCCGCCTCTGCATTGCAACGTGTGCTTTGATATACTAGAGAAATGATACGAAAAAAAGGGGTATTGAGTATAGTCGCTCTGGCATTTTTAAGCGTGATACTCGTTCGAGCCGTTCCTTTGGCTCGCGCTCAATCACCAAGGCCGGCAAATTCCACCATGATACGCTCAGCTGACCCAGAGCTGGCGAGCGGGAGTGCTTCCCTTGCATCTGAAGCAGCAGAACTGGAAGAATTGCTCAAGGAAAATATTACTCAACCTGAACAGATTGAGCAAAAAAGCGAAATACTTGAAGTATTTGCCAAGCGTCCGGCAAACAAACCATCACTTACTAACTTTTTTGCCTATACCGTACAAAGCGCGGTACGCGCCGGCGTCCCGGCAAACACGATTATACTCATTTTACTGTTGCCGTTTCTGGCAACGGCTGCGGTGCTGATCCGCTATGTCGTCGGCCTTCCCTCGTTGGGCATACTATTCCCCATTGCTCTTTCGATTACGCTTCTTGCCACGGGAATTACTATTGGTGCGGCACTTCTCATCACCATTATTCTGGCTACAACGATTGCACAAATGCTTCTCAAGAAAATTCGCATTATGCATATGCCGAAATTGGCATTATCTATTCTTATGGTTTCAATATTTGTGTTCGCAACGCTCGTTATAGGCGTATCCTATGGACAAATTGCCATCCGTAGCTTGTCCATTTTCCCGGTACTGCTTCTCATACTCTTATCAGAACGCATTGTGGCTATTCAGCTCGAAAGGAAACTCGGTGAAACTCTTTTGATCGCGGGAACGAGTATCGGTTTGGGAATTATCGGATTTTACCTTCTTTCCTGGAAAATGCTTCAAAACTTTATTATCCTCTATCCCGAAGCGATCTTTCTCCTTATTCCGTTTAATATTATCGTTGGACGCTACTTTGGACTGAGAATAACGGAATACTTCCGGTTTAAAGATGTGAAGGAACGATAATGGCTGTTTCTCAAAACATTCTCGGTATGAACGCACGAAATTACCTGTATATTAGGAAGTATAATGTTCGTGATTCAAAGCGCGTGGCCGATGACAAACTGTTAACGAAGCGGCGAATGATCAGAAACGCCATCGCTACGCCGAAGCTTCTGGCTACCTTTCGAAGCAGAAAAGAGATGAGAGATTTTAATTGGAGTAGTCTGCCGACTGACGGATTTGCTATAAAACCGGCGCGCGGATATGGCGGCGGCGGCATCATAGTATTTAAGAAATGGGAAGGATCCTCAGGAACTACCGTATCGGGCGAACAGGTTGACATACACTATATCGAAAATCATCTACTGGACATATTGGACGGCGCCTTTTCGCTTCAGTATCTGCCTGACTACGCGTTTATTGAAGAACGAATCCATCTCCATCCGTTTTATAAAAAAATTTGTTCCGTGGGACTGCCGGACATCCGCATCATCGTTTTAAATGCCATACCGATTATGGCCATGCTCAGATTACCGACTGAAGAATCACACGGTACCGCAAACCTCATGCAGGGAGCTATAGCGCTCGGCATTGATATGCGCACCGGCATAACGAATTATGCGTATAAAAAACACGGCACAACACCGCGGTTTATCCCCGGAACAAAAACAAAACTCAGAGGACTCAAAATACCGAAATGGAACGAACTTCTCCTCCTTGCTGCAAAAGCACAGCAAGCGAGTAAATTGGGATATGCCGGCATTGATTTGGTGCATGACGGCGAAAAAGGACCGCTCGTTTTAGAAATTAACGCACGTCCCGGACTTTCTATTCAAAGCGCCAACCGCACCTCTTTGAGAACTCGTCTGGAGCGCGTTGAAAACATGCATCATATAACGCCTGAGCGGGGCGTTGAAATGGCGAAATCACTCTTTGTCTCGGCCTTTTCTGAAAAAGTAAAAACAAATCCGAAAACTGTGGGCGTTATAGAACAAGTTGTTCTGGAAGGTGAACGGCTCATCAAAGCAGTCGATGCAAAAGTCGACACGGGGGCATTTCGCACCTCAATAGACAAACAGCTGGTTTCTGAACTCGGATTCCCCAAGTCAGATAAAGAAGTACAGGTACAATCGGCAAGCGGTGTTCAAACCCGAGAGACTATCAATGCTACGTTCCATTTGAGAGGCGTGAAAATCAAATCTGTCGCTTCCGTGACCGACCGCAGTCATTTAAAATATCCCGTTATTATTGGACGAAGAGACTTAAAAGGTTTTCTCGTAGATCCCACGATAAATGCTCCTGACGAGTCTTCTGATTCTATGGAATTAGATCTCCAGTCAGAAGAGACGAATTCCGAACTGAAGAAGTCTCGCACAATAAACCCATAAAAAGTAGCAGTCAGTCAACAAAGAGAAAGTGAACGTATAGTTTTTAGATAGCTTGTTTTAATTGCTGAATTTTCGCTTTTACTTTTTGTATTTCTTTCGAATTTTCTGATGGATCTGCAGCTCTCACATAACGAGTATATGCATCTATTGCTTCAGCTACTTTGTTTTCATGTACCAATGCGTTTCCTAAATTATTATAAAAGTAATCAATATTTGGATTGTTTTTTATCGCTTCACGATAACATTGTATTGCTTCATCGAATTTTCCTTGAGTCGATAAAACATATCCAAGAGCGTTATATGTATTATCTGTGTCTGGATCTATGGATATGGCTTTGCGATATGCCGCTAGCGCATCATTATCATGCTCGAGAGTTAACAATGAGTTACCAAAATTATTAAAAATATCAGGATCGCGTGGATTAAATGAAGCAGCCAATCTATTTGCTTCATTTGCTTCTTTGATTCGTCCGAGATCAGATAATGTTAATGCAGTATTTTTTAGTAATTGAATCTTTTGACCCATTTCCGATTCAAAGAGAGTAAGTAATACCTTGTGATTTCGGGGAATCCACGGAAATCTAAGATCAAAAGGGCCACGAACGACCTCAAACATTAATCCTTCAGTTGTAGGGTGGTTACTGAAATGAATAATGTCTTTGACAGTTAGGGGATTACCATCCATATTTGTACCTTGGATCATTGGGTCGGTTACGTACCTATTATTTCCTCTGAATAACATATCCCTCCAAAGCACTTGTTCATCAGAGGTGAGGACGAATAATAGCGAATGTCGTGGAAGATTACCCACAAGGTACACAATCCCTGCTTCTTTCAATAATGATCCCCCCAGTATCGACGCACCGACGCAATTAATATTTTGAGTTGCCACAATCTCTGACGGGTTCTGTGAGTTTTCTTCTCGTGGAAATCGACTGACAGCATCTTGAATTTTATCTGCTATTTCCCGTTCCTTAGCACTGATTCTTTCTATATCTCCAGTTTGACGAAGAGCTTCAAGTTCTGCTTTCAGTTCAGGCAGTCTTAAGACTTCAGTTAGCTTTCTTTGCTCAAGATGAAGATCGATTCCGGCTTTTTCAAAAAGTGTATTCACCGCGTATTTCCATCCCGCTTCTCGCGTATCGGTTACCACTTTTTCAAGCCCTCGAAGAAAAACAGCAGAGACGAGCTCTCTTTTTGGCGTTTCAATAGTATTTTTCAGTGACTGTTCGACTTTGCGAAGGAATCCGCTGTGAATGGGAGCATTTATAAGCCACGGCTTGACGGGAGGTTTTCGGCTCTGTAATTCACCTGTCTGTGGATTCTCACTCAATAGAAACGCTTTTTCTGATACTCGGAAGAACTGTGCAAGCGTATCACATCTTTCCTGTTCGACAAGTTCTTCCATACTCTTCGGATCTATGGCCGCCTTTCGTTCGACTGAGGCTTTGCGAGCTTTATAGAGACGATCGCCTGCTAAGAAGCGGTCGATCTCATCCGTCTCTGAAGGAGTAAGCTCTTTTTTTGAAATTTCATCTACTGATGCAAACTGTTCTGGAGATTTTCTCTCTATGAGTGACTGTCCGTATCCATAGAATTCTTCGGCGAGTCCATGGGCAATTTCCCGTCCGTTAGTTATAAAGTTGAGCCGTTTTGCAATATATATACCTGCGTTTTGAAACTCTTTTCCGAGTATCAGGATTTTTTCCTTCGCAGTGTCTTTCTTCTCCGGCTTTTGTGCGTAGGTGTCGTGATCCACTGTTTCCATGATCCCGACCATCTCCCACAAAGCAAGATCATGTGGAATATAGAGCGTTTGCTTCCCATCTATATTTCTCTCAAGGATCCCTTTCACACCCCGTTCTTCCCATGTTTTACGATCGACATATTGAGGCTCGATTGAGTCATTTATCTCACACCATTTTGAGAAGAAAAACTGGACGGCAGGATTTTCAAAGGGTTTCTGTTCAATGACAGGACGTATTTCAAACATCGGCTGGTTTGATGACTGTTCATCCACCTGTTCCATACGCTCATTTTATCACAACAGCTAAGGTTGTTATCTAGAATAAAAATCGGGAAATTGGCACCTTTTGTTTAAGTGTGGTACACTGATATCCTTTCAGTACCTTCGTATCCTATAATGTTTTTACTACGTACGGTGCTTAAAGTCATGGACTTTAGGTCTTTTAAAAAGCTTCGTGTTTCAGCACGAACGTAGTCTACATTTCTCGGGTCGGGTATATTCTTTTGATGAAGCAAAGTATTACAAAATCTAAAAAAACCGATTTATTACATTTTGCAGAAGATCTCACGAGGCTCTTGAGTCACGTACAAATAGATCCGTCTATTCTCACGCCGATAAATTATCGTTCGGAACTGCGAAAATTCTTCAAATCCAATGTATACAATCCACAGTTTATTTACCCTGATACAACAAAACAATCTGTCAATACGATTCTTGCAGGATTATGGAGACGACTTATTAACCTTTCTTTACCCTCTGATATAGAATACTATATTGAATCTCTCATTTATCATACTGCTCTCCTCCAACGGGCAAGACTTCACATTGGCACTCCTCTTTTCTCCCGCTTTGCAGAAAAACTTTATGCCTTAAATGCACTCACTGCTCAAAAGTATAATGATTGCCTTCCGACGGTGACCTTTGCTGATACCGAAGGCGCTCGCATCTATAATGCTTATGAAATACAGGAATATGCAGAGCGCTATATTGCCTCGCAATCTCACTTGCATTCTATTGGCGCCTGTATCGACCACCGAACGAATTTCAGTGTTCGAGCTGGAATCAGCAATTTGTATATCGGCTCACGAGTCAGACGAAATGAACAGAATGTCGTGCGGCTTATGGTACACGAAGTCGAATCACATCTTCTGCAAAAAAGAAATTCAAGGGCGGGTGGGCCACTTTATTTATTACGAACACAACCAACCCGTGAATTGTACGCTGAAGGTATGGCGGTTTATAACGAGGTAACAACAGGCACCATTACTGAAAATGCCTACAAGATGTACTTTTATCGATTGCAGGCCGTGGCTATGATGGATAAAAGTTTTCGTGAAATATATTCCTATCTTTCATCATATATGTCAAAAAATAAGGCATTTATTACGGCCTTTCGAGTCAAACGGGGTATATCTGATACGAGTAAACCGGGAGGATATCCAAAAGATGCGCTGTATGTAATGGGGTACAAAAAAGTTTCCGATTATCTCCTTTCAGGCGGTAATATAGAGTTTTTGTATCGTACACAAGTTCCCCAATTGGGCAAATTGCTCAGTAAATATGATCTCCTTTCTTCTGTCCCCTGCCAAATGCCCCAGTTTTTATAATTTGTTATGCTTATTGCATGACACCCATACCGCCTCCGCTTCCCGTTCCGAAACCACCCCGACATCATACATGGCTATTAGTGGTGATTGCCGTAATCGTCGGTCTTGTCCTATTATCACTTGCTGCGGTAGGAATATTCGTTTATTTTGTCTTAATGACTTCTCAGACTTTTCTTGAGGAACCGGTGATTAATTCTCAATCAGAATCATCCACTAATGATATAACTCACGAAATTGCTCTTCAGCTGTCGGAAGCTCAAGATAATACGTTTTCTCTTCATAATAATTTTTCCTATCTGTTTCAACTGGAACCATCACAAGAAGAATTCTTGGGTGTTGTGGTGCCACCCGATGATGCTAAGCGTGTAACCGCAGTTCGCGGCATTCCTTTTTATGAGACAGAATGTCGACCGTTTCAGGAAAATGAAATCACACAGCTTGCTCTTTTCCTCAATACGCTCCCGAAAGAAGTTCTGGAACTGCGACCGAAAGGAATTGTTTCCGCATGCCTTGATCGACTTAATCTTTCAATTGATCCGTTGACGAACGCATTGACCAGCGGCCCGTATATTTATCTGGGAGATGAATTTTTTTCAGGAACTCTTTTTTCAGGCGAGAATTCTGCAAATGAAAAACTCACCATTTTTACCCATGAATATGCCCATGTCCTGCAATATTATTATGTTCATCACTACTGGCTGCAGCGGAAAAGAACCAGTGCCTATGATTACGATACGTCCTCAACCGTTATTTATGACTTTGCGCGCACCGTTGGCTGGCAGCAGTATCCAACTGGTCAAGAACCTTCATTTTTTGATGGTGATTACACATGGCAACTAGCTAAAACATCTGATGCACAAATGACCACTGACTATGGAAAAGAGAGCGGCCCGACGGAAGATTTTGCCGAGAGCTTCGGACTGGTAGCAGCCGGACAGCCACAAACCATATCAGAGGCACGAAAGAATTATATAGTACATTTCTTGAATGCCGAGGAATCCACGTTTACGCAAGGGGTTGTACCGCAATACCCTACCAGCATCCGCGTCAGTTTTGACTACGAGTCGTTCCTGTCCGATAGGGTCAACCAACTGCCCCTCCAAGGAAAAACAGTAACTGATACTGAACAATGGGGCGTTGATAAAATCAATTCTTTTGAAACGATTGTTCAGTATTATCAGGATGAATTGACTCGTCGTTCTTTTGAACCTGTTCAACAAATAACGATTCAGCCGGGAGCATATGATGACCAGTTTGCATCGGGAGTTTATGTTGCCGAAGGGAAAACATATGTCGTACTCGTTATTGGTACGATTACCACACAGGTAACGGAAGTTCCGACTGGAGAAAATTCATATGTGGTTCAAAGAAGCACGTTGACACCGGAGCTTTTTAACGTCACTGTGTTGACGTATGAGTAAATAGGATAATTATCACTAATAATGAAGTGGGTTAATCGGACTCAATATCTTCATCAGAAATTCCCAACTGATCAAGAATCCAAAGATGTCGATTGTTTGAAGGATCATATTTTCCAACATTTAACCGAAACATTTCATCGGGATTCTCACGCACTACATTCCATGTCGCGATATTTCCTTCACGATATGCAATATCTTTCGTAAAACACGCTCCTGCCACACAATTTGTACCTCGAAAGGTTCTTACCGTACGGTTCCATGCACTCGTCTGAGCTGTAGAAAGTGCTGATTGATAATCTTTACCACTCAACAACTCTTGTAATAGAAATTGTTTTTCAAGAATTTCATAGACTTTTCTAAAATCTCGTTCCATACCATCTAGTCCATATGCAAGGCTGATTGCTAAATGCGCTTCCAATCCTGCAAAATCTTCCATTTTATCACCCAGAGATTGCTCCCTCATAGTAGCAACACCTTCATCTCCTCTTTCATATCGATCTAAACCAAGTCCGAGCAATTTAAGTTTGCTCCTTTCGCCATTAATTCTTCGCGCTACGTGAGTACCGATTTCATGTACTATGAGTATGCGCAATTTTGCAAATGGTAATCTTCGAGCTTCGGGTACTTTAACCGTTTGGTTTTCTTGATCAACGCTAATAGCAGATTTACTACTCGTGTCTACAACAACGTTCCACCCTTCTCCATGAAGAGTTGAAAGCGCTTGATCGAAAACTGCTTTAATTGCTTCTGCATCAAATTCTTCCTGGCTTATCGGTAAAGAGACTAAATCACCTGCTGTTTTAAGAGTTGCATCTCGAACCATATCTATAGTTTCTTGATTAGGTAATTCGCCAATAGAATATCCAGTGAGATTCGCCGGAATAAGAGCGCTTAATTCTTCAGCTGTTTTCCGAACGTGTTCGTCATCCGAGCAAGAAGCTTCTTCACATACCTGTTTGAGTGCTTGTACCGTATAGGCAAAAATGTCAGAAGACGGTTTGCCATATACAAATTCTGAATATTTCCTGAACCGTCTTGTGTCGCCGGTATGAGCAGCACGAAGCAATCGGACTTCGGCTATTTTTTCGTTCAGTCTCCATCTATATGCTTGTTTAACAACGGAATTTTGTTCTTGAGCTAATACATCTTCTTTCAGTAACAACAACTCCTTTTCTTGAGTATCGAGCCGGATTGCATCAATCTTTGGATAATCTAAAAGTGGATTTTCAATTTCTCCTTTAAGAAATTTATCTTTTTGTTCTTCTCGGTATCTCTTATCTCCATCTAAATATTCATACGCCTGAAATGATCCGTATCGGGCAAACCTGCCGTACCAGGAAGAGTCAACTTGTTCTGGTTGTAGTTGTATAGGAGCGTCAATATTTCCCATTTATATAGTATACGCTACCAGATCAAAAATACCCCAATTCTATATGATATACTCAAAATCTTATGAAAACAAAGAAGGTGCTTCTCGTTTTTTCCCATCCCGACGATGAAAGCTTTGGTCCCGGAGGAACCATCGCCCTCTGGGCAAAACGGGGGCACGAACTGCATCTGGTCTGTGCGACCAAGGGCGAAATCGGCAACAACCACACAAATGACAAAACAGAACTCATTCGTGAAAAAGAACTCAAAAAAGCGGCAGAGATTTTGGGTATAAAAAAAGTGAACTTTCTCGGATACAAAGACGGACATATTAGCAATTGCCACATACCACAGCTGGCGCAGAAAATCAGTGCCAAAATCAATCAGTTCAAACCTCATGTTATTATGACCTTTAATTTAAATGGTGTTTCCGGACATCTCGATCATGTCGCTGTTGCGAATGCCACCACGAGTGCGTTTGATAAAACGGGTTTTGCCGAAAAGCTCTATTACTATTCATTGCCTAAAGCGTACACGGACACGATTGAAGATTACTTTATACACTTTCCGGACGGTTCAGAAGACCATGAGTTTGATGAAATCGTGAACATATCAGACGTGTGGGATACGAAAATCGCGGCTATGATGGCACATGAAAGCCAAAAGGAAGATATTGATCGTATTCTGGCAGGGTACAAAAAATTCCCGCAGAAAAAAGACCACTTCATGGTACGTATAAGAAAGGCAAAGAATTCATGACGTTACTATTTCATCTACCACGAGCTGTGCTGTTTTTTTCGGCATGATATCTTGGGCACGATTAAACTGCGGACTCGAATTTACTTCAAGAAAATAGTATCTGCCGTCTTTTCCTTGCAGAAAATCAACACCGGCAAAATCCAGTCCGATTTCTTTGGTTATTTTCAAGGCATATTCTTTCAGAATCGACGGAATGTGTTTTATCGGCTCCCCACCTTTAACATACAATCGATGGTCTGAATGCATGAACATTCCCCGCTCAAAACCATAGAGTATTTTTCCCTTGAGCACATTGATTCTGATATCCCGCTTGGCATCGATATATTTCTGCAGAATATGATGATGAAGAGTAGTTTTTTTGAGTTGATCTTCAAGTTCTTTTGCTGAAGAAACAAGGTAGTTGCTTCGGGAACGTGAGCTCACGCGCTTTTTTAACACAAGAGGAAATGGCAGTAAATCCCATAGCACCCGCTTTTTATTGGAAAAATAGTATATCGGCGGAGTTTGAATACCGAGCCGGTTGCACAAAAGTCCCTGGTAAAACTTATCGTGAAAATAGGGAGAACACGTCAGATATGCTTTCAGATCAAATATAAATTGCGTTCCGTACCGTTCGGCCAAATTCCGTGCAATCACTGCGTAATTACGGGTAAAATAGGGAGTATTCCAAGGACTTCTTAATAAGAGTCTGTCTTCAGGATTGATAGACAACTTACGCTTTCGAACAGAGAAGTTGTCGGCAAGAACGGTGACTTCCTTATAATAATACCAGTCATATGCAATTCTTCTCCTCACCAGTTCCTTCTCGATCAGCTGCATCGAATAGTCTGCTTCGTTTGCGAAAATATACAGATGAATGATGGATAATAATTCAGACCCGACAAAACAACCATGTAATGGTATTTCACAAAGGCTTTCCCGTCAATACCCCAGATGAGTTTCTAAAACAACGGCCGCTCTTCCACATCCCATCGAAGCGTTGATGGATTGGCAGTAAAAATAGATCGGGCAAATTCAACAAGTTGAGAAGGAATCAAAAGATCCGGAGAGTGCCTCATGTATCCATCGAGAACAAACTGTGCTTCTTTTGTAGGAGATTGAACAACTTCTAGCTGTGATGCTTTCCACTCGTACACATGCATCGGCAATTCTGCATATGATTTCAATATGCCAGCAGGAGCTCTCCGAGGATATCCTTTAAAATCTGCACCAAGAAAAGAGCCAAGACAGGGCCCATCATATATCCGACTAACAAAGTGAGTACGCAATCCCAATCTCATATCTGCATATGAATGCTGCCGGTAGGCATTCGTTACACTGCAGGTGAGTTCAAAATATGCATCATCTAAATCTTTATGACGATCGGTAAATTCTGGGGAAAAAGCCGTAAGAAGATAATTTTTTATAGGATCGATCAATGCGCCTTCTTCTATTGTTTCGGGCGTGATATCACACATTGCTCTGCGTTTATACGCTTTCGTATGTCTTGGATCGAGAAAATCAAATAGAGTACGCAGTTCATGTCCGACAAATTCTATCTGTTCAATTTCTGGACGTTGAACCATTTCAGCCCACCGCAGAACTGGAGGTTTGTCAGGAGAAGGAAAGACAAAGGTATGTGGCATATCACCTTCTGTATTTATTAGTGTATACGGCCAAGCCTCAATATCTATATTACCCATAGTAAAGTTATATAACTATATCACATATCGCACAGTTGACCTATAGGGTATACTAAATCCGTCCCCCTGCCTGTTATTCATGATACCTGGAGAATTAAGCCGTCGTCAATTATTTACCGAAACACTTCCCCAAATGGGAGCTGCTGCATTAATGCTTGTTGGTGGCGGAGAACGGCCAATGCCCGCTGAACAAGCTTCCAAACTCCTCGAAATTGAAGAAACACGGCGCATTTTATTTGAAAGTCTCTCTTTTCCCGATAAGTTTTCAAGTAGAACTGCACGAATGAGATCACTCTATCCTCTTGCACAAGAAGTGGCAGCCGAGCTCTTTGCTGACGAAGATACTCCTTTTGAGCCACAGGGGCTGGGATTTTTAAACGACCGGTATATAACGGTTGTCACTGCAGAACATCGAATCCGTTCGGGGTTTCTGCCGACACCGTGGACCGTTCACGAGGCTGTTGCGCCATCAAGTACAAATCGTGCGGTATACGCTAATGCCGAGAATGGTAACCCGTGGCTCAGCACCAGTGACCTTCAAGCTGATATGGAATTTACCCTCATGAGCACTGCCGCTCAGTTTCAAGGAGCTTCTCGTTACACCCCTTCTTCAAATATTACGTTTACTGACAAAAACGTCTTTGCATCCTGGGGAGGATATCTGTTTATGAACAGTGAGAGTGGGCCAGAACTATTCCATCGCTTTGCAGACGGATTAAACATACAAGCTGCACGCATTCTATTATTGAAAAAGCAAGCGAACTATTTACGTGAACATCATGATGTCAAACGGCCAAGTCCCCTTTATCCGGTTTCAGACTTTTACACCTTTGCTGAATTTACCATTATAGACGTATTGAGCCGACTTAATTTATCTGCTGAAGAACTAGCCCGTGTTACCTGCCGGGAAGGAGCATCGGCAATGCTTTCTTTTATTGCGTCAACGTATCAGGAGAAAGGCTACGACAAGTTAACAGGTATTGATGCCCAAACAGCAGCACAAAAAGTTGTGCAGTTACCAGAACTTCTATCGGGAGACAATTATAAGCAACTCGACGCGAGCTATAATACGATAGTACTACCAGCCATGGACCGGCTGCTTCCTCCCATTACTGCGGAAGAGCCTTCTCCCGGTCCTAACCCCTCTGCCCCACAACGGTAATAATGGTAAGATAATCCTATGTTCGTTTATCGTAACAAAAATAATATAGTATTATTTATTCTTGGAAATATAATTGGACTTACCGTTATCATCACTACACTGATTTATCTATACCTTTCTACATTTCTTTCAAATGCCCATCTCACCTTTTCTGAACTAAAATCAATCGTTTCCTCTGCCTATTCTCAAAAAGATCAATTTGAAAATAGACACGTCACCTTTCTCATCCTCGGCCTGGACCAGAGAAGCGATGCTTTGGAATCAACATTATTAACAGACACAATAATTCTTGCGTCACTTACAACTGACAACTTACCTGCCTCGCCGGCAGGCGGGCAACTGACAACTATCTCCATTCCGCGCGATCTTTGGATTCATGAACTCAAAACAAAAGTAAATGCCCTGTATTTTTACGGTGAGCAGCGTGATAATACGACGGGACCTGAATTTACGATGGAAGAATTGGAACGAATAATGGGCGCTTCCATTGATTACTATGTGGTGATGAATTACAACGACCTTGATGAATTGGTAGATTTAGTCGGCGGTATTGAAGTAGATGTACCTCAATCCTTCATTGATGAGAAATATCCTAATCCGGACTATTTAAGTGATCAAACAAAGCCTATTTATCAGACAGTTCAATTTAATAAAGGTTTGCAGAATTTTGATGGAAAACGGGCACTTGCGTATGTCCGCTCCCGTCATAGTGAAAGTGAGGAAGGGTCTGATAGTTCCCGATCAAAACGACAGGCCCAGGTATTTCAGGGCATTATGAAAAAACTTTCGAACCGATCACTGATAACAAATCCGAAGCAAATGGGAAACATATATCGATTTTGGAAAGAATCAGTGAGCACGGATCTTTCCGACCATGAAGCTCTTGCACTGGGATTGAATCTGACACCGAATAAAATTGAAATGAACACCGTGTCGATTCCCGTCGGCATTTCAACTGATTCACAAGCAATTTTGATAAACCCTCCCGTCTCAAAATACGGTCTCTGGGTCTGGGAACCACGGGACAGGAGTTGGGAGGAATTGAAAGAATTTATCGGAAACACATTGGATTCCCACGAATGATGGCGAATTTCCACGAATAGAATTGGTGAAGATTCGCTATGATTCGTGCTAATCCTGTATCTGTATTGCTGCAGAAAATTAAAATCCCTCTCCTTACCTCTCCTGAGGAGCTTAATTATTTTGTTATTCATCAAACGCGCTACCTGATTATTTTAGAAGAAATATTAAACCTGAATTTTCCCAAACATTCCCGCGTTCTCGATATCGGATGTTATCCGCTTCACCTGTTTCATGCTCTTGAAGGCGAACCGTTTGAATTTAAGATGAAAGGCATTGCATCAAACCACGAGCCGGTCAAAGAGAAAAATATTGTGCAACTCAATATCGAAAAAGAGAAACTACCGTTCAAATCTGATTCGTTTGATTTGGTTTTAATGACTGAAGTTATAGAACATTTAACCGCAGACCCGCGGATGTATTTAGATGAAGTCAGACGGGTGATGAAAAAGAATGGGCGTCTCTTGATTACGACTCCGAATGCAGCTCATTTGAAAAATCGGATGAAATTACTCGCGGGAAAATCTGCTCACTTCCCTCTCGAACAGCTCTACCAAACAAATCCAGATGACGATTCTCTATATTTTCGTCACAATCGCGAATTTACCATGGATGAATTACAACAAATAATTCGTGCATCGAACTTCGTACTTCGTACATCGAAATTTATGAGCTTCTACACCCCATTTCGAAAAAATAGAAGGACAAACTTGGTAAAGTTGGCAGGCTACTTTATTACCCAATTTATTCCATTTCTTCGAGACTCGCTGTACGTATTAGGAAGTAAATCCTGAAATTCTACGTTTTCTTACGTTTCTGGTACAATACTTATATAGGTTATTAATATGAGATCTTTTGAGAATGTATTGAGATGTGGAGGCGCAGCTCTTGCTATAGCCGGTAGCTTAAATTTGGCTAGTGATTCACAAACTTCTCCCGCTCCCATTGATCCTGATACATCTCATCATCTTCATTTGCCCTATACTCCCAACAGAATAATAGATCAAATTGAAGGGATAAATGTTGCTGTAGAAGCACAAATTCCTACTATTCCTGATGCTTCGGAAGCTCCATTTAATAACTACATGCCGCAGATTGAAACGGAAAAACGGACCTGGGCGACATTACCGGAAGATATAGCCACGCTTTCCGAGAAGCAGGGCATCACCATCTCACCGGAAGATATATTTTTTGAAGGATTTTTTGGATACGATCTGATAACTCAAGAGATTTTCCGCAGACTCGCGCTGGTCGAGGGTGAACAGTCAGCCAAAGGGACAAAAGACTATTTGGACAAGCATTTCGGAGTTAACCTCAAGGATTTGGCGGAAAAAATATACTTTAATTCGATAGCCAGCATTACGAATATTCGTAATGAAACGCTGGATGTCGGAGCAACAACATATATTTCACCAGAGGAGCCTCATACTATAATTTCCTGGTTTGGTGACGAGATGAAACTGTCATTAAAAATGGTCCCAGACGAAATGAGAGGTCAGAAAGACAACCTCTTTATGTATCGTGAGAAAACACCAAACGTATCTGACGTCTTAATTGAAGCCCGCTCTATACTCGCGATTTGGGATACGTACAGACATTCCAAATCATACTCCGATATAGAAGTAGCTGTCCCTTTCAATCAGCTCTATGATCTCTTACGACTGACTCAAACCCGGGCGTATATGCCATTTGACCTGGAGACTCCTACTGCCCGGCAAGATTATTTAACTATTCTTAATACATTAAATGCCCTGCTTGAAAGACCTACCCATGAGGGTAAGCGGGATAGAGGCTATACTGATACCAAAGAAAGCGCGGCGGCTGATATTGCCAATCATATAGTACCTACAAACTCTGAGTTGGCAGAGCCTTTGGTTGAGATGAGTGTTGAGACTGTCAATGGAACTCGCGGAGGAGTTCTTTATAAAAAAATTCATGCGATGGTTGCCGAGGGTAGACTTCCAGAGATCGCAGCTGCGGGAAGCACGGATCCAAACGAGCTTAAACTACCCGATGGCATTACCTCAATTGCTGTATTAGACCATCGCTACAAGCCAGAAGCTATTACCGGTCCTAAAGGGGAGCATGGATATGTAGTCAGACTCATAACATTTGACAAAGCAGTAGATGGAAAAGTTACTCTTCCCTATCCCGATGACTATACCATGACTACATCTTTTCCCGGTCTCACCATAGATGTAAATCAAGTGTATGGTATTGGAATTACAGATTCCGACCAACCCGCTCTTTTTATCCCGCTTTCGGCATTTAATAATGGGATAGGGCTTCCTGACGGATATGCAATAGATACGACATTCCGCTACAGTGAAGTTGAAAAAAAATCTAAAATGGTGTGGAAATGGGAAGGGAATGTGCCCACTAATGTATTCGCTCCATCATATACGGATGATAAGCTACAGGCACCTGATTATTTTCGGCCAATTGGACTTCATCCTCTTATTGACTTGAAGAAAGGTGTGAATGGCATAGTCCCATTAGGAACAGCAAATAATCTCACGACGCAGGCTGAAATTACAAATAGCTATGCAATCCCCCATCCCCTTATCAATATGAATAATGGTGACCATGGTGTTGTCCCGCCGTGGACAAATAACAAGCTCTTGGTTGATCCGTTCAATCCTTCATATGCGCTTGGTGATGTAGTAAGGTTGGGAAAAACCGAAATGTCTGTTGGTGAGAACGAAACGCTCATCGATTATAGTCGCGGTATCATACCGCGAGGCACTAAAATCCCGTTCTCGGGTGGTGACCTTGTCAATAAATAGTAGATGAAATTATTACGCGGCCAATCTCCCTCATTTCCCCTATCACAACTTCTTGATACGAATCTTTCCAATGACTCGATCTACTTCCGTCATAACCGCGAATTCACGATGGATGAATTGAAAGAAATACTTCGTACTTCGAAATTCGTACTTCGAAATATGTTAGTTTTTACACTCCCTTCCGCGAAGGAAAAAAGTTTAATGCAACCTCAACGATCGGATACGCAATCACCCAACTCTACCCGCCGCTCATGGATTCTTTGTTAGTGATTGTAAAATCATTATCACAACACCGCGAGCAACAGTAATCCGACCGCTCCTAATATCCCAATTCCCTAATCTCTAGTGGCTAACCTCTAGTGGCTATCTCTTTAAAATGGTTCAAAGTGAATATGATCTTCAGAAACTGATTCCTCACGCAGAAATTTTCTGACCCCCTCCACCATAGAATTGCCGCCGCAAATATAAAAGTGGCTGTTTGTATCTTTAAGCAGCTGACGGTCCATACACGCCTGAACATATCCCTGACACCCATTCCAAGATACGGTGGGTTGAGATAACGTGAGAAGAAAATGGAAATTTTGAGTTGAACATTCCAGAAGCTCAAAGTACTCTTTCCAGAAAATATCTTCCTGAAATCGAAAGCTTATATAGAGATATATCGACCGGACCTCGTGATCGTTTTCAGAAATTTGTTTTTCTATTAAATAGTCGATCATTGACCGAAATGGCGCAATGCCGGTACCCGCGGCAAGAAACACGATGTTTCCGGTTTCTGAAGCAAGATGAAATTTGCCCATCGGGCCTTTCAGAGACAGTTCTTGATTAACTTCAAGTTGTGAAAAATACTGACTGCCGGATCCTCCGGGTGCAATATCAACAATGAGCTTAATGCCGTCAACCCGATATGACGAAGAGGCAATCGAATACGAACGCCGTTTATTATTCCCGACATCAACACTGACAAATTGCCCCGGGATAAACTGAAAGGCGGGTGGATCTTTGAGAGAAATGTCAAAAGAAAACACTTTCGGTGAAAGTTGTTCTTTGTGGATGACGATACCCGTATACTGCTGAGAGTGATTATTATTTTCCATGCTCATTTTGTTCTTC
Organism: Candidatus Roizmanbacteria bacterium RIFCSPLOWO2_01_FULL_40_14; assembly: GCA_001788215.1. Lineage (GTDB taxonomy): Bacteria > Patescibacteriota > Microgenomatia > 2-01-FULL-40-14 > 2-01-FULL-40-14. The sequence goes on from MGAO01000011.1 coordinate 25,724, forward strand.
CAGCCATTTCTCTACTTCGAGCGCCGCTTCACATCCATAACCGGCTGCAGTCACCGCTTGCTTATACTGATGATCGTGTACATCTCCTGCAACGAATACTCCTTCAACCGATGTCATTGATCGAAAATGCGAGGCAGGTAATTCATCTTGCGGAGCGAGATCTGGCTTCGCCAGATAATTCATAATTCGTTTAATAAACCCTTTTTGATCAAGTGCAAGTTTGCCTTCAAAAATTATTGAATTCGGTGAATGGCCGATTGCAACAAAAATTCCATCGATTTGTTTTGTTTCTTTTACTATTTGCTGTTTGCTATTGACTGTTTGCAATCGCACCCCAGTCACCTTCTGATCCCCCACTATTTCAACTATTTTCGTATTCCATAATACGTCAATTTTGGGATGTTTCATAACACGATCCTGCATAATTTTACTGGCCCGAAACTTGCCCCGACGATGAACAATTGTTACTTTGGTAGCAAATTTAGTGAGTACCAGCGCTTCTTCCATTGCGCTGTCCCCGCCGCCGACCACGATGACGTTCTTATTTTTATAAAAGAATGCATCGCACGGAGCACAGGAAGAAACACCTTTTCCGATAAATTGCTTCTCACCGGGAACATTCAGCCACAACGTGTCGGCACCCGTTGCCACTATGGCTGACTTTCCTTGATATTCGCTTCTTTCAGTTTTGATGGTAAAGGGCTGGCGAGAAAAATCAACACCCGTGACCTGTTCGTCTCGTATCTCTGTTCCGAATCGAACAGCTTGTTTTTTCATCCGTTCCATAAGCTCCGGACCTAAAATCCCCTCAGGAAATCCGGGATAATTTTCAACCTCAGTCGTGAGCATGAGCTGACCACCCCACGTTTTTCCGGCTATGATGAGGGTTTTTAATGCGGCACGAGACGTATAAATACCGGAAGTCAAGCCAGCCGGTCCACTTCCAATGATGAGAACATCGTAGAGCATGAGAAAAGTATCTAAAAATTATAACATGGGATGACTGCTCAAGAGTATTTTTCTTTCACGCTGTTTGAATGTAACGTCAAAACGATCAAACACATCAGTCCTGCCCAGCAGCGGCGGCACATCTTCAATTAAAGACCAAGAAATACGGGCCTGAAATATTTCTGGTCCAATTTTTATGGTACTTTTATCATAAATAACGGGTACGCTTCCACGAATTCCGCCAATCTGCACTACTTTCGACTCATCCATATGGAACCCAATCAACCTTCCTAAGGATAAAGGTATCATCGTTATGTCAGCACCAGAATCAATATAGGGATGAAATTCAATCCAGTCATTGTTTTTGGTTTTCAAATAGACGTCGGCAACTGGTCTTGCAATACTTTGTCCATTACCAAGAGGTTCTTGTTTGTACTTAAAGACGATCATTGAAGCAATTTAAGAACAAGCATTTGTTCATCAGGGGTTTTTGCAAGAGAAACAGTATCTTTACCTGCTTTTTTCACCGCAGTTTTATATACTTTTTCTGCATCTTTTCCGTGAGCCACGACTTTTCCTTTTGAAATAGCAATCCATTCCCCTTTATATGCAGAGGTGTCCGTTTTGATGAAATATTCGTAGTTGGAAGGTCGTTTGGTTTTCATAGCACGTTCAGTATATCATAGCCTGAGGGTATAGAAGCAAAGCAACCATTTCCTAATTGCCTAGTTTTTGAATTTCACTCATCAGTCTGTCTTTACTCTGTACCCCAATCCATTCTGCTTTTACTTCTCCTTTATAAAATAGCTTCAATGTTGGAATACTCATGACGCCATGCTGGCCTGCTAGTTCCTGGTTATTGTCAACATCCACTTTCCCAATTACTAAACTATCTTTTAACTCATGAGTAAGTTCTTCTAAGATAGGATCCTGCATTTTACAGGGACCGCACCACTCTGCCCAGAAATCAACGAGAACTGGTATGTCTGATTTTAATACTTTTTCTTCAAAATTATCTTGAGTTAATGTAATATCCGCCATCATCTGCACCTCCTCTTTTCATAGTGTTTTAATATATCTCAGGGTTTAATTCCCCGACGCTTACGTTGTTATCATCCCGGACTTGATCCGGGATCCACTGGATTCCCGCTTTCGCGGGAATGACAAATACCTCGTCACCTTGCTACGAGGTAGTTTATTGAACTATCTCAAATCCTTCTAATCCTTCAGCCCCTTCTTCGATTTTCTCTATCGATGTAACTCTTCCAGGTGATCCACTATAACACCAGTGTATCATCTTTTCAACGGTTTCTTTTGTGTTTTCAATACTACCTCTACTCGTCCATCCGGAAGATTTCGTACCCAACCAACAATTCCCATTTCCTCGGCTTTTTGCTTTACCGCAAAACGGAAACCGACTCCCTGAACACGGCCGGAAATGAGAACATGGACGCGTTTTGTCATTCTGAATTTATTTCAGAATCTGTTATTTGTCATTAATTTTCTTTTTGACCTTCGATTTGATCTTTTGATCCTTTTCTCGCGGAGCGAGATCTGGCTTCGCCAGAGATCTTTTAAACACTCCCAATTCCTTCAATCTCCACATAAACAATGCTCCTTTGTTTTTTGCGTTTGAGTCTACGACAAACGAAAACGCTTTTTCCAAGACCGCACGCGGATGCTTTTTTGCCAAACGGATGTAGAGTCCTCTGTGCTTCCAGTCCTCCAGTTTTTCCGCCAATTCAATACCATATGCCTGAAAGTCACGAGAGATATACTTGTCCTCGACGGGATTAAAGGCTTTTAAAATATCCTGAATAGATTTCATGAATCTAGTATACCAAGGGACTTAAGCCAGAGAGGAATCAGAATAACAGAGGTTATGAGAGTGATAACGGTAATAAGTTGTGCGACGATTTGATACACGTACCAGATAGAATCATCTTTGAATATATGGAATCCCGGAAGTGATGCGGGATGGTTTCTATTTTTGGTCGAAAACTGTTCATTAAACCAGTAAATCGTCTCGCCGACGCTTCTGACGAGCCAAAATAGTGATTGCGTGAGTAAAAATAGCAACCAATCCTGTAAAACAAACGTAACCATGCCCACGAGTAACCAAAAGATTCCAAAAACGACCATGTCTCCATAGACAAAGGCGCCATAGATATAGTATTGGGGCGTAAGCCCATAAGCGTTTCCTTTTTTCTTGCACTCGCGATAGGAACGAAATGATCCCACGAGTCCCAAAACACCATAGATTAAAATAATTATTTGCTGCCAAGTAGTCATAGAATACTAAGCACACAGGAAAAACGGGAATCGACCGGATTACACAGGAATTTTTCCCGTATATTCCAGTTTAATCCTGTTAATCCCGTGTGCTTTAGATTATACCTCAAAATAAGCTCATCTGGTCTTTTCCCACGTCTTCAACTACATCCTCTCCATCATCTTTCCAAACCTTCACTTTCCCAAATTCTCCGTCATAGCCGGGGTCAATGTAAATATCTCCGACACGTACTTTTTTGATTGCTTCAGATAATCGAGCATCAGAAGCACGCGAAATATCATCAAAATCTGCTTTTAATAATACATGAAATTCAGGACCCAGAGACGAAATCACTTTTTCATATTCTTCTTGTACTCCTTTAGAGCCGGTTCCAGCATGACGGGCTTCTGAGATAATTTCCAGAAGCGGAACGATGTTCACAAAGGGCGGATGCATGTTTTGCGGGTGATAGAGCCAGCGAACACCGTTATCGTCAATCTTTTTCACGGTGTTAATGGGATCGCGTTTGGCAAGTTCCTGGACACGATATTCAACCCCGACGGTTAAGGGACGCCCGCACACCGGACACTGTGTTCCTCGTTCTCTCGTTTCCTCGGGAGTTTGTCTGACTTTACAATTTCGATGGCCATCAAAATGATACTTCCCTTCCTCGGGATAGAATTCTAATGTGCAGGAGATTTTGTTTCTGTCATTCCCGAGCAATCGGGAATCTACAGATCCCCGCCTGCGCGGGGATGACAAGTTTGATGCATTATCCATAACAGCTTCTCGAATCGCCTCATAGCTCAGCTCCTCGAGATCAAACACCGTCGCCTCTCTCCCTAACTTTGGTCCGGAATGGGCATCAGAGAATGAAACGATCGAACGATGGTCAAGCTCAGGAATCCGCCAGTTCATAGCAGGGTCGCTACTGAGCCCTGTCTCAACGGCATAAATATAATCACTCAAATCTTCAAAGCATTCTTCTATAGAATTGAATCCCGATTTTGATCCGTAGAGTGCAAACCAGGGCGTCCAGGCGTGGGCCGGGATGACCAGTGCTGACTCATCTACTTCCAAAGCAATCTGTAACACTTCTTTACTCGTTAAACCCACAATGGGCCGTCCGTCTGCTCCCAGATTACATCCACGTTTATTCAGCTCTCTAATGATTTTTTCAGCTGAGGAAATAGCAGGAACCCAAACGAGATTATGAACTCTTCGTGTCTGGCCGCCTTGGGAATAGATGGAAGATAATTCAGTCGCTAATAAGAATTCAGTATCTTGCTCCTGCAAAGAAAAAGACTGTCTTTTCAGGTTTGAAAAGAGGTTTGAAAAGACAGTCTTTTTTAGATTTGAATTGAGTCTCAGTGTCCCTCGTCCCGTTTCTACTAACTTTTCTTTTATCTCTCTAATCCACAAAGGGTGCGTCCAGTCTCCGGTCCCAATCAGCCCAATACCTTTCATTTTGGACCAGAAAAAGAGCTCCTCAATATTCATTTTTTGAGAAACGGCACGAGAATATTTGCTGTGCAGTTGCAGATCAGCGATGACTTTCATACTTTATTTTAACCCCATCAACTCCACATGATATCAGACGATTCAATTGTTTTTCTGTCCGCGCCCCATAGGCAAACACCCGAATATTCTGTTCATGCAAGAATTCAATCAGCCGTCGGTCTATCAGTTGATGAAATATGTTCGCTATTTGGATTTCTTTTTTGTTTGTTTTTCGGCGAACGAGACGGAAGGTAATCGGTTTTAAGGTATATTGCAAAAACAAAACGAGATATCGATAGAACTTCAGATCCCACAGGTCCCATTTATCAAGCGGTGCATCGGTTAAACCTAAACTAAAATTCTTGCTTTTTTCACTGTAGGTATTTAATACACCCACACGCGGGGAAGAAATGATAATTTCAGAAAAAAATGAGAATGCTTTAAGTTCCTGAAGTGTTTGATAAACCATATCTTCCATGTGTAGTTGTTTGATATCAAGTTCTAAAATGAAGGGTTTTCGTTTTCGGAGCTTTTTTTGAATTGTTATTAACGCTTCGTCAAACGGGAGCAGTTTCTGATCGGTGATACGCTCAATATCAGAGTAGGCAAATCGATCAATCCACAATGCCCAACCGTTTCCATCGGTAATGCGGCGGTCATGGCTTAAAACCACTCTGTTGTCGCGCGTCATGCGAAGATCAAGTTCAATGCCATTAAATTGGGAAAGGCCTACCGAATGTAATCCTTTATGTCCATGTAAAATACGCAACATAGTATAATATTCGCATCGCTTTCGCTTTATGAATATAGTTATTTTAGCAGATTCATTCCCTCCCTACATTTGTGGCGTTACGACTCACACGGTGGAACTCTCCCGTAAACTCATCCGGCGCGGCCACCATCTCCTGATCTTTGCTCCCCGATATCCTGAATCTCCCCTGCTGCCGAAAGAATTTAAAGAAGCCCGCATGGTGTATTTAAATTCAATCCCGACGCCGTACCAGAATTTGAGAATCTGCACACCCTCTTTTTACCGGATTGCGAAAGAACTACACTCGTTCCATCCCACGCTGTTTTATGCCCAAACTCCCTCAATCTTAAGTATTGAATCACAGCAGTTTGCTAAATTATTCTCGATACCCTTTATTGCTTCATTTCATACGCTCTATGCATCTGATGCATATTTAGAATTAATATTTCGGACAAAGTATGCTAAAAAGTTACAACCCGCCACGTGGACTATTTTACGATGGTTTTATAATGCAAGTGATCAAATTATCGTCCCTACTCCTTCTATTAAAACTCACGTGTTGGCTCACCGGTTTGAAAAAAATAAAGTATCGGTACTACCCTCGCTCTTTGATATTGAAACCGTAAAGGTATTATCTGCTGCTCAAAAAGAAAGAATTAAAAAAAAGTATCGTTTGAAAAAAAATGTCGCCGGATTTGTGGGCCGATTAACCATCGATAAAGGCATTGATAAACTCCTGAAAATATGGTCGCGTGTTATAAAAGAAGTTCCGGACGCGACACTTCTTCTTGTGGGCGGAGCCGGATCGTATCAAAAGGAAATTGACACACTGATCAAAAAATACCGCCTCAAAGATCATGTCTTGTTAACCGGCGCAATTGCACATAGCAAACTGTTATCAAGTGGTTTGCTGAGTGTTTTGGATGTTTTTGTTTCAGCAAGCACCACCGAAACGTTCGGTTTGAGCATGGTCGAATGTATGGCCTGTGGTATTCCGGTCGTGATCCCCCGCGCACAGGGTATGAAAGATATCGTGGGAGATGCCGGCATCGTGTGTAACGGGGAGAAAGAGCTAGCACGCACCTTGGTAAAGATTTTAACTGACGATGCAGTCCGTTTAGAACGGGGAAGAGAAGCACAGCAGGTAGCTCAAAAATACGGCGGCGAAACCGGTGTGGATTTATATTTGAAGGAGTTTAAGAAGGTTATCGCAAAACACCAAAAAAATAAATAAGACCTATAAGCAGTGTAAAAAAGAGGTATGAAATAATAAACCAGCCCGTTCCCTCAACAATGGAAGGAAAAAGGAGATCAAGCTGTAAAAGTGCAAATGCATTGAGCCGCCACCATTCACCGGTCAGTATTGAATGCAAGAGTACCATCACCACATGGGTTCCCGCTCCAATGAGCACGGCTATTTTCACTGCTGGCAGTATTTTGTTTAGTCGTCTATTTGTCATTATAGTGTTCGATCCCGCAGTATGCGGGAGAGAACTTCTCTCCCGCCGTGGCGGAATCGAAGAATAAACATAGATTTCTTTTTCTCATAATTATACCCGCTGCTGATACACTTCGAGAAGAACAAATAGCGTATAGAGAATAATAAGAAATGCCCCCTCCCATGGGACAATTCTTTTTTTCGTTCTGAAGAATACAATAAAAAATAACAGAGAAGCTACAAACATTATCGTGGCTATCAGATATTCTGATACGGCAACGGGTATTATCGGATGGATAAGAACCGTCAATCCGACAATAAACGTGGCGTTGACGACGGTTGAACCGAGAAGATTTCCCATGAATAATTCTGGTTCATCCCTTTTGATCGCGCGGAACCCAAACGCCAGTTCAGGCAAACTGGTACCCACCGCGATCAGAAATAATCCCACGAGAAACACGGGAACTCCCAAAAACTGCGCAATATACTGACCGCTTTTTACCATCATATCAGCCGAGAAAATAATGAGCACGAGCGCGAGAAAAAGGTATTTGAAATTTCTGCCGACGTGATTTCGCTTCATCCGATACAGCAGACTTTTGAGAAAACCTTCTTCATCGATTGATTTATTATGTTTACGTAACAGAGCAACATTATAGTATCCATAAAGTGCAATAAGAATAAGACCGTCAACACGGGTTAATTCTCCGTCAACGAGTAAGAGAATGGGTGCCACTCCGGCAAAGAGAGCATATAAAAAATCACTCGTATACGTTTGATCTCTGACCACGAGAGCGCCGCCAATAAGAGTTGCAATACCGGTAATAATGGATAAATTTGCAACATTGGAGCCGATAACATTCCCCAGCGAAATAGCGGGGATACCATCTAAAGCTGAGGTAATACCGACTGATATTTCAGGAAGGCTGGTCGCGATGCCTATGAGAAATGAGGTGAGGAAAAATTCACCGAGCCGCGTTTTCCAG
>MGAO01000012.1:0-9321 GCA_001788215.1 Candidatus Roizmanbacteria bacterium RIFCSPLOWO2_01_FULL_40_14
ATTTCTTTAGTGAAAATTAAAGGAATGTGAATTGATTAATTTTTCGGGGAGATTTTGAGATGAGTTTCAACCATCTCAATTCGCTCTTCGTGGTTACCAAGTTGTCCCCTCATCACGACATGTTCATCACGTGATTTTTGTAATTCAGTTACCACCTCATCCATTTTTCGAAAATGCTCATCTTTCGTGGGCAACAAATCTATTTTCTCTCCTAATGAATCAACTTGATTTTTAAGCACATCAAATTGCTTTCCAAGCACGTAAAATTGCTTCTCAAGCCCATCAAATCTTTGATTTACTATGGTAAAAAGGATACTAGTTACTACTTTTGTAACTGCCTTTTCTATCCATCCCTGGTCTTTTTGCGTTAACATATAATCTTCACTATAAACGAATACGGTTGGTTTGTAAATATTACAAAGTGATCCATTTTTTTGATTTAAGAGAGAGCAGCAGTGCAGACGTTTTGAGAGAGAATCTTTACAAGTTTCTGAACTGGCTCATTACTTCAATATCGCATTAACATCGACTATACTTTCCTACATGATATACTCATAATAATTAGTTTGTACGTACCACGTACTAAATTAAATATATTATAGAAACAGAAAAAAACCTCAATCGAAGACAATTGCTACAAATTTCAGGTGCGGGGTTTATATCTTTCTTGTTAGCCGCTACGGGTTTGCCCAAAGCCGCCGAAGGGAGTATAGAATCTGGTGAAACCTCTCAGACCCTCATTGAGCAATATAATGCATATTTAGCACAAAAAAATCCACCGCGCTCAATTATCCCTTTCCAAGATTCTGCTGACAATCCAGATTTTGATAAAACGATAGATAGTCTCATTCTCTGGTCAGGATTTGCAGATTCAGCTGGTATGAATTTTTCATCAGTGCACCAGGTTTTCAATTGGGAACAAAAATTAGGAATGCCTTTCGTGCGCTTTGTCGGGAAAATACCCTTTCCTGACAATACAGTAGATGGGGTTACACATTCCTATACTTTTTTTCCCGACGAAGAAACTTCCGTTCTTTCAATAAATGGTTCACCTCAAGCATTAGGGCTTGAATACAACGGAAACATATCGAAAATTATGAAGAATTTATGGCCTGAAGGAATTACGCTTCCTCCAGATCTTGCTGAAGTCATGCATATTTGCAAATCAAATCATAATCCGGAAATTGGCATCGTCACAACAGACGACATCTTCTTCTTTCATGAAAAAGCGCACCTCTACGCCAAAGCAGAAGCTCAGCTAGATAAAACCATTTCTATTGCAGATGCGTTTATTACAGACAATTTTCAACATAATCTTCTTACTCTTTCTACGATGAATTTCTTTCTTCATCCAGACCGTCAAATTACGCAAATGTACCATGATAATATGTGGAGTTTTATCACCGAACGAGATGAAGCATTGCGAAGAGGGGAGCCTTTAAGTCCCCAGATTGTGTATGTTCCCTACCCAATTGAAGGAATGAAAGATATTCTTTTGAGTGAAGAAATTGATTTTGAAAATTTACAACTCATGTTTATTCATGCAGCCGGGAATAAATCAGGAGATACCCATCAAGCTCGACCACTTCCGCCTCACGTACTCTGTGCTGGTAGTTTGGTGGATAGCGGCTTGAACAATCCGAGAGTAGACATGAGACAAACGCTTGTTCCACCTAAAATATCTAACGGTAATTATTATCTCGTTCCGAATCGTATTCCTGGACTCACTATGCAAGCCGGATTAACACATGATCCGGCTTCAAATGCTCTTCATATGGATTATCTGGTGAAACCCACTGTAAGTGCTGCAACCAGCGGTGCCAGTCTTTTTTTGACCGCTTTAACTACAGTAGCAGCTTCACGGGTACTTTCGTTGGGCGGAACGTTTAATTCCTATGACATCAAATCTGAACTCAATCTCATGATGAAACGGTATGAGTTCAGGCAGAAAGATACAGACTATTGGGCTTATGTTCCCGACATAGAAGCCATACGACAACAATTTCCCCAACCTGTTCGAACACACTTACCTCAGATATTTCAAAACGGATCTGAATTTATTGGAACAATTTCAGGAACAGACGAACAATTGAAAAAATTCACCATGCTTAGCCAAGTGTAATTGAAGTGAGTAATATACCTCTTGACTCCTTCAGAACTTAGGTCTACACTCAAGACATGTCTCGATTATTCTCATGGATTAAATCTCACAAATTTGCGGTACTTCTTATTTTGATTATCGTCTGGCTTCTTGCTCGACGAAGCCCTATCGTTCCGCCTCGATACGAAACAGATACGTTTGAATCACGCGATACGACACTTATGGGCAAATCACTGTCGATGCCCCAATTTGGATCAGATGCACCGCCTACTACAAACGTTTCTGAACGGATGGTGGTAAGAAATTCCCACCTGTCACTGAAAGTGAAAAATGTTCCGGAGACAGCAAGACAAATCGTGAGTTTTGTCGAATCAAAAGGTGGTTACATGGTAGATAGTTCCATTTCAAATCCTGAAGAGGCAGCCGTGGGATCTATAACGATCCGCGTCCCTGAAGATTCCTTCGACCAAACACTTGAGTACTTCCGCTCATTGGCTATGAAAGTAGTTTCTGAAAATTTAACCGGAACTGATGTGACTGACCAATATCTCGATATAGAGGAACGTCTTGCCATACTCGAACGAAACAAAGCACGTTTTGAGGAAATTATGGAACAGGCCGTTGAAATTGACGATATATTACGGGTACAACAAGAAATATTTAATTTACAAAATCAAATTGATAGTTTAAAAGGTCAGCAACAGTATCTTGAACAAACGGCAAAACTGTCATTAGTAACTATTTATTTAGCAACGGATGAGCTATCGCTCCCCTATGCTCCCGAACAACCGTGGCGTCCACAAGTAGTGTTCCAAAAAGCAGTCAGAAGTCTACTCACCAATCTGCAGGATGTTGGATCACTCTTTATATGGCTGGGAGTTTACAGTATTATTCTAGTACCGCTCGGATTGATCTTGTGGTTTGTGTATCGAATATATACGAGAAGAAACATGCAAAAAAATACTACGCCGGGATCTAACAACTCAAACTAGTTCTTCAAAATAAATACTGTTCCGGTCGTCTCCGTCTTTACCATAGCGGATAACTTTCTGTCCTGTTGTGTTAAATCGTTTTTTATCTCCTGCCATTTCGACCAGTCGCTCTAAAACTTGAGTGCTTCCCGTACATCTTGGGTAGTCATTGTTTATGTAAAGCCAGTCACCTGCAATTTCATCTACGTCTATAGTCGTTGAAAGCGTTATACCATATTGCTCACCATATACTGCATCTTGTAGTTGCTGCCGGTGGAAATGTGCGAGTTCATTAATTCGCGCAAATGCTTTTGTTACCACATCCAACACTTCACTCCGGCGGACACTTTTCGGCAGTTTGTTGATAACTCCCAATGTCTGCATCGGATCGCCGGCATACTTTTCGTATGTTCCTAACATGCTCAGAAGCACTTCTTGAAGCGTTTCCTGATTTGAAAATGTATGGTCAAGCGATACTTCATCGTCAAGATCAACAACTTCCTGCATGAGTTGAAAATCCAGGAAAAACGCGGTTGCCTGACGGGAACCGTGCATATCTGCCAGATCTGCACGAACATGACCTCCAGAACCTTCTATGTCTACGGGGATAACTGCGTGCGGTCCATTATCGGGTAGATACACGTGAGCATATAGGTGTTCAGTGCCAAGTGTTGCTTCTCTTCCTCGTGTTGTGATACGCATATATTCATAGTGGTGAATCGGCCCTAGTTCCGGATATGCGTCTTCGACATCTTCCGGCTCAACTGAAACGACCAGTCTGTTTACCTGTGTCAAAGATGCAGACCGTTCAAGGGTATTAAGAAACGTCGTTTTCCCCGCTGCAAGATTACCAACTATAGCAATATGCAATCGATCATTATAACTATATACGAGTCGTTCGACTTCACCGACCATTTCTTTTTTTAATGTAAACTCGTCGAGTTCTCCAAATATTTGCAGGCCCTCAGGTGTCATACCTCCGGTAACAGAATCCCAACAATCACCGAATACAGGATCTGTAGGATATGCATGTTTAGAATTCTGAGAATTAAAGAGTACAGTCTCTACTGCTTCCTGCAGGCCCTTTTTATACGCCTCATCAGTATCAAAATCGTTCACGTATTCATCGACTACCTTGCGTATATCATGAGGACTCATTGCTCCTGTATATCGACTAAACGAATGTCTTTCCCGAGTATCGTGTGGTAATGCATAGCCATATAAATTAGTAACATCAAAACCCTGTTCTACCTTATCGATGAGATTGACAACCCATGGATATACTTCTTTCCTACTCTCCGGATTTTGCATGTCTACGATAAAATGTCCTTCTATTCTCATAACAGCCGTTAGTATAATCCAAACCGCACTTTTTGCAACAGGTATCTTGCAGGATTGACCCGGGTAGGCTATAATACCTTCACCTGAACAGATAGCATCTGATTTAGGGAGGCAATAGGCCGAGATTTATTCACTTGCGGATTACCTTGAATCTCCTCCTATTTCCTTAAACAAGAGCAACCTCATTTTAGAAAGTAACTCGAAACCTGTAACATGTAACTTTTTAACACGAAAATAAAGTTACAAGCTACAAGTTATACGTTACAAGACTATGGCCAAAAAAATAAAAGCAATGGTAAAACTCAATCTTCCCGGTGGAGCGGCTACTCCGGCACCACCCGTCGGACCAGCTCTCGGCCAGCACGGAGTTCCTCTGATGGAATTTGTCAAGCAATACAATGAACGAACAGCCGACAAGAAAGGCCAGATCATACCGGCAGTCATCACCATTTACGATGACCGGACGTTTGAATTTATAACAAAGCTTCCCCCCGTTGCAGAACTGATTAAGAAAAAGCTGAATATCAAAAAAGGTGCCGGCAATGTAGGTTCTGAAGTTGTAGGAACACTCACCAAAGCACAAGCTGAAGAAATTGCAAAAGAAAAAATGATGGACTTGAATGCCAAAGATATTACCGCAGCAACAAATATAGTAATGGGCACAGCAAGATCGATGGGAGTAGAGATAAAGTAAGCACACAGGAACAAAGCGACTATGGGAAAAATCAGAGTAAAAACATTGGGCGAGGATGAGAGTGAAAAAGAGCAGAAAAAACGCGACGTAAAGCGTCGTGCGTCTAAACGTGCTAAAAAACAAGCGGAACCAGAAAAAAAAGCTGAACAAAAACCATCTGAAGAGAAAAAATCTCAAAAACAGACTCCTGTCGAAGTTGAAAAACCTAAAGTAAAGAAAGCAAAACAGCCGGAAGGAGCAAAACTGCCTCCCAATCGCCGGCCGCATGTTCGTTCCAAACGCTACACCAAAATATATGAATCGGTTGATCGAACAAAGCTATATGAACTTTCTGAAGCAATCAAATTGGTAAAAGATACATCAACGGTTAAATTTAACGGAACGATTGAAGCCCATTTTAATTTAACCAAAAAACCAAAAGAGTTAAATTTGAAATCTTCTAAAAACCCTAAAGACCCTAAATTCCCTAACATTTCTTACGAGAACAAATTTCCTCTTGCTCATGCAAAAGTTGGATCAGTGAAAGATGCAGACGTCGATGTCAAAAAACAACTTGATGCTTTGATAAAGAAAATTGGCGTCAAAAATATCACGAAACTCACGCTTTCATCCACTATGGGCCCGGGAGTAAAGGTAAATGTGGAGTAAGGGTTTTTTATTTTCTTGACGGAATGTCTGAAAAATCGTAAGAAGCTTTACTTGGATAACCTGAACGGGTTATGTGCTTACGGTCGATTCCGGGAAAAGGAAATAGATTCATCTTTGGCATCCCCGTTGATTCATCAATTCCTGTATAGTATCCAACTACCGGATGAAGACTTCCTACAGTAACTTCAACTTCTCTTCTTCCGTCGGGTGTATCTGCAAAATAGCAAACACTTCCATCATCGTATTGCACACGCTCAAGATTCAGGCCATCAATAGCTGCAGCATCTTCTTCACTGATACCTTCTCGTTTAAATTCGATCAGCTCACTAGTAATAATGCTAGGATTTTCGTGGCTTCCCATAGTGCTATTATACTTTATTAGTACAAAAAATAGCACTCCGTGCCCCATGAAATATTTTTAATTGCTTTAAGTTTTTCTCCACCCAAAGCAGAAAATATAATTAAATTATCTCGCAGCAAGCTGACGAGGTATCTGTCATTCCTGCGAAAGCGGGAATCCAGTGGATCCCGGATCAAGTCCGGGATGACAACGATGCAAACGTCGGGGAATTAAACCCTGAGATATATTAAAAACGGAATAAATAGTATCCAATAATAGTGATATTGACTATATATAAGTGATTGTTCAAATTCCACTCCTCAATGTATACCACCTGCCTCGCCGGCAGGCAGGCCTCTCCTCTAAATGTCGTACAATATAGTATTGTGAAGAATTAAAAAGAAAAGGCAATAACTTCGGTCAATGCATATGCCCCCTGAACAACCGGCATAGCTAAAAGAAGGAGAATTGATCCCAGAACCGCTATTCTCTCCCCTACTTCTTTCAGGAAAAAATAGACCAAATATGCGGTAAATAGATTTACGATGAGGATAATAGAGCACAGTAACAATACAAAATCACCAAATGAAATGCTTTTGCTCATACGACATCATTTTCCCCCAGGAAGTTTTGCGAATGATATTATTGCGATGATAAAAAGTAAATTATTGAGCATATTGTTTGTCCAATGATATACTATCGTATTGTTTCCTGCTATACACCTAAATGAACTCAGAGCAACTATCCCGTAGAGATTTTTTGCGATCAGGCATACGGTTACCAAGTGCGGGTGCACCAACCGAACCTCTCTCTCCTGAAAATCTCGACCTCTTTACTATAGCGCATTCCAACTTGGCGCAAGCAGAAGCTATACAATCTTTTGCCCAAAACGTGTTGGGGAAAGCAATAGAACCAGATGAAATAGAATCAAGATTGCAGGGTAAGACTTCGGCACTTATTTCTGCTATTACAAACAATCAATCAATTTCGCGACGCGATTTTACCCATCAACTACTCCTTCCCATTATAGAATTGTTCAAGCCGCGCGATATACCATCTGAATTTGAGCTTCGGCAACTCTATAGCGCTATTGGCATAGAAATTGGAAATTTTTCAATAACGTTTAATTCTTCAATAGGAGAAGAGGATGCCGCACATGCTCTCATTGGAGCTTCATTAGAAGTCGTTTCTCATGCGATACAGGATGGGGATCGAACCATGGTTTTTGATCACATTTCCTCACTGACCTTCCGATCTACTCAACCACAACAGCCAAGCTATACCATTATGGATATTCCAATCGGTAAAACAGTCGGTGAAATGGAGGTGTATTTAGGACCTGTTACTTCACAACGCACCGTAGCAAGAAATGAAGCAACAGAAACCGGACATGTTCCCGATGAAATTCAGGCAACGGTTTTTACTAATCAAAGACCAGACAACAGTATCATTTGGTCAACTATGGTTGATGGATATACGTCTTACGCACGGCATTATTTGATACTGCAACTATGGCTCAACTCATGGAAAGAAGGTTTTGAACTTCCTGAACATTTAGAACGATTTGGATGGGTTAAGCCAAACGATCGTGAAATCATAGAAATGACCGATCGTGAGTTGACGTTGCACGGATTCCGTCCGGTATTTTCTGAGGATATGCGTGCATGGATGAGTCTTTCTCGTTATACCAGTAAGCAGTTATTGACCGTTCCGCATCATCACTTATTATATGAGGTCCTCGCATCTGTCTATGCAAACGAAATGATTAGTACCGGCATACAACCACATGAAGCGGCACTCTTATATGCAAATTTGCAAGATGAAAAAACACTGCCCTCTGGACTTTCTGATAATTGTCATGCAGTTGAAAAAGGATTACGAGATCTCGGATTTTTTTCACCCGTTCCTGAGCAAGCGACTGAAGCACAACTATATACGCCGTATCAGGCAGTTTTCTACTCATTGCAACCGCCAGAAATTCAAAATGATTACACTCATGTAGTGTTCATAGACACCTTTGCTGCGGGCCAAGATGCTGACGGTAGTCCGATAGCACTAGGTACCGCTGACCCGGGAATATATCGAATAGAAATTCACGATGGTCAGGATACCTATGTAGCAACTGCCGATAATTCTATTATTTTTGACCGGTATGGAGATATCGTCAGCGTTGTCTATTTGCCTGATACATTTACCGCCACAAAAGATGGATTAATACATGAGGTACTATTGTCGGGTAAATCAATCACGTTATATACGCAAATAGAAATAGGAACAAGTCAAGGATTACAAACATTTCAAAAAAAACACCGCATAGACAATTTACGTGTCAGTTAACTCACCAACTGCTTCCGCCTCCGCCACCAAATCCCCCTCCTGAGAAACCACCGCCACCGCCTGAAAATCCGCTCGAAAATCCGGAGGAACTCCGCACCGTCGTCGGTGTATAGAATGATTCAACGGTTGATAAATTACTTTCCAAATGACGTGTCAATAAGACCGGATTGTGTATAGTGCTAATATCACCGACATACCAATCCGGCTTATAATCGGTAAATTGTTCAAATTTCTTGGCCCATATTTTGGCAACCCCAAATACTATGGCATAGGGCAATAATTTTTCGAACAGATGCTTATTTTTCTCCTGAAATTCATATTGTCTTTCTTGAGAAACGAGGAATTGCTTTAACCCCAGTGCCTGCCGTTTGGCTACTACTCCACCAGCAGTTCTTCTTCCCATAGCACGGGAAATAATAACGAGAACCATAGCCAGAAGAGGGCTTAGAAACAGTATGGAGAGAAGGGAGAACAATGCAAATGTGGTTCTGCGTTTTTCTGGATTTTCGGGGAAAAATCCGTCGAGAACCAGTTGACTATAAAGTTCCTTTTTGAGAGATTCAAGCCGTTTAAAAGCAGTGTCGCGAATTTTACTCAGTCGGACGACTTCTTTCTCATCGAGTTCAAAGGCGTGCAAAAGCTCTTTTTGGTGTTTGGGCAGGTTCTCAAGATGAGGATCTGCTTTGAAAGCCGACCCGCGCAGAAGCTCAATATCTCCCGGGATAAAGCCTAAAAGTTTTTGTTTATGTTCCTCGATGATCACATACTTATTTATCGCTAAATAAATAAGTTCCGCTGAAATATCACGCGGGTTTATTTTTTCATCAATAAGAGCACCAACTTCAACCGGTGAAAGCGTTCGCCTGTTTTTATCCTTCTGCGGACCTGC
>MGAO01000012.1:9328-13435 GCA_001788215.1 Candidatus Roizmanbacteria bacterium RIFCSPLOWO2_01_FULL_40_14
ACGCGCGGATCTCGTCCTTTGTGCCACCAGATCATAATGAAAATAGAGGGCACAATAATATTGCCCAATAATAACCAAGTAATCAGTCCATATAAAAAGAGCTGTGGTTTTTTTTCAATCGGATTTTCGGCAACCGCAGTAAGCGGAATATACGTCACGGTGTTTGACGGAAATGAAACACCCACGGTCATGTTTTCATTAGGCAGTAATAAGTTCGCGGAAAAGACAGAAGTACCATTAGATACAGAATGAGTACAATTCTTATCGGTTGATCCATATGAACCAGTAAAACAAATAGTTTTAATGGCTTCTGAATCAATCGATACACCGGGTTCAAATGAAATCGTGGCAACTGGTTGTTCTATTTGTACACTCCATCCACTGCCGGTACTATCAAGCAAAAGTTCATCATGGTCTGAGTATTGCTGAATAACTCCTGCTAATTCGTACGTAACCACATATGTATGAATACCGGTAATCGTACGATTCGGATCTCCGATTTTAATAACTTGGTTCTCCCCTTCCCTGCTCATTTGATATTGATAGGGTGTACTTTGTTGATCAGCAACTGAAACAATAGTGAGTCCAGCCTGAAATTTCTTTCCGACATCGTTTTCATAAATAATGGGAATCTTACGAATAATGCCGTGGTGGTCTTCAGGACCAAAATCGTACACAATTGTTTCCCGTACCGTCACGATACCCGATTTCTGAATCAGAATGTCACTCGTAAAGGCGGGAATGGATTCGGGAGCGGCATAAATTCGAAATGGAACAAGGAAAGAGATTGCGAGTATAGTAAGTGTCGTATAGAGTCGAACAGAATGGAACATGTGTAGTAATCATAGCACGAGATAGTTTCCAAGGAAAGGTAACTGATCAATTAATGAGCCTTACTAAGTAGTAATTGTTTATACGCTAGAGTCGTCGATCTGCTTTTCGTTTCATTCGTTGCTTCCATTGCTCTGATCTAACTTTACTCCAATCAGTTCCTCTTCGGGGAGGAATTATGTTTGAAACTATCTCATCGACGTTATCTAAAAGTTCATCAGCTTTTTCCTCCCGAATCAGTTTCTCTATTGCAGCCCTATACCCATCTCCCCCTTGATTCAGCCACATATTTGTAGATACGATCGTGGTTGTAGAGACTTTGAGCATATCCCGAATATATCGATACGACAGATCCTTTATGAGTAAAATTGCAATAGCAAGTCTTTTGGCAAGCATTACTTTTTCAGTTGGTGTTAATAAATCATGGAGGAACATTTCTACCTGTTTTTCAGTTCTTAAATCTGCTAGTGTTTTATAAAAGACGTTAAACATTCTTTTTTCTAAGTCTTTATCCATCCGATATTTTGAAACTTGGGTCATTGTATATTCACCTCTTCTTGTACCAATGTTTTAATACATTGGTACAATATAGCATATTATTTTCGCCGGGGAAAAGAGAGAACCTTCATCATGCCCCTGAAACTTGTGCCCTCACCAGGAGTCGAACCTGGATCGGAGGTTTAGGAAACCTCTGTTCTATCCGTTGAACTATGAAGGCATAGGAGTATTTTAGCACAAGAGAATTAATCCAATGCTATAATATAAGAAGTGAATTGTGTACTTGGAGGTGATGTAAGATGGAATTTTTCGAAAACTTACGTAAAAAATTTATCCATGCTAATATTGTAAATCCTCTTGCTCAAGGAGAGGCTCATGCAACAATTCGAGAACTTGAACAACAAGGAATTTCAGTAACACCTGATATGGCAAGACTTATTGGAGCTGCTGCTTTGCGAAATCAAATCAGTAAACAGGAAGGCATTGAAGGACAAAGCTCTGAAAACAAAATATAGAACATAGACATTTTCGGGATGTGGTGTAACGGTAACATACACGATTCGGGTTCGTGTGACTCTGGGTTCAAATCCCAGCATCCCGACAAACGAGAGCATGAGCCGTGTTCGTCGCGTCAGACGCGATTCAAATAGAAGATGAAGGCGAATGCACGAGTATGGTGGACCATCAAGATAGTAATTGAATTGCTCCCTTCGAACTAATCATTTTTGTATATATCAAAAAGGATCATAACAATTCATAGAGCGAATATATATCCTATAACAATATACATTTCCCCCTATAGTTTTATACAAAGTGATAAATGAACTCACGTTACCTGTAAGATAGCCCACGTGATCAATCAGTTGGGCTTTGACCGACATATCCGGATTTTTCATATTCCTGGGACTGGCAACGGTGGTATTATTGTGAGAAATACATGAAAAGTACGACACTACAGAAGAGACAATCAAAACCAGGATACCTCTATTTAAAAGTGTACCAGTACCTCATGATTATATTTGACCTCAATAGTAAGTTCTGTAAGATCTACTTGCCTAGTCCGGAACACCAAAGAACCCGGGACCAGATGTTCCAAGCTGCCAGAAGCAGCAAACAATGCGTGGTAGAGGGATACACACAAGAGAGTTTAAAAGGTTATATCTATTTAACCGGTATAGCTCATGGCTCAAACGAAGAGCTTCGGGAAGACTATATAGACTTTCTGAGACAAAGAGAGCTGACAAAATGGCCAAAAGATCACCCGAAACTCGGCATAAAGAGTTGGGTGAGTAGGGCATGTCGGGATATAGCAGAAGGCAACATCCCTACGTATCCTACTATCCCTACCGATCCAGAGTATGCGGCAAACGTGATACTCGATCTATCTATAAAGGCAGGATACATGCTGAAAAGACTAGTAGAATCTTTAAAAGAAAAACATAAAACCGAAGGCGGCCTGACAGAAAAACTTTACCAAAAGAGAAAAGACTTTCGCGGATACTAATCTCATGTTGATTTCGACCTCTCTCTCTGCAAATCAGGTAATGTACCAATGTATTAATACATTGGTACATAGTAACTTAATTAATTTGTAAATTATCTGTGTTGATCATTTTCATGTTAATCGGTATCATGTTACCATATTACTATGAATAAATCTCTTCTCCGACAGGTTCAAAAAGAAGCACGTAACCATGATACCAAGGCGATAGCCTCACTTTTGGAAAAAGAAGACTTTCACTCCGTTGCCGAATGTATTAATGTGCTCGGGTCTGACCGCCTCGTTGTTTTCACCTCGCTTAATGGGGAGAAGCAGGCAAAAATAGCACTTGCACTCAACTATCGCAGTAAACGAAGCATTTTACCTCAATTGCCCGACAAGACGATTGTCTCCTTTTTACAATTGTCCGATGAAGATGATGCCGCTGATATTTTACAATTCGTTTCTGATGAGCATAGAAATGCCATTTTAGAAAAACTCCAGGACGAAAAACGGAAACGCATTGAGACACTCGTCAAATACCACCCGGAAACGGCCGGAGGCCTCATGGACATGAACTTCATCGTGGTTAAGCCTGATTTTAATTTACAGGATATTGCAGAAAAAATTGACCGGTATACGATACGCGAGAAAAAAACGCCGCTCATTGTAGCAACGCGTGACGATGGTACGATAATCGGCTATGTCCCCTATCGGAATTTAATTTTAACCAGTCCTGATAGTCTGGTAAAAGATATTACCCGATCTCTTCCGCTTATCTCTGCTCAGACGAAAAAAAGAAAGCTTCTTCATTTGCTTTCCCGAAGAAAACTTGAAGTAATTGGCGTAACTGATACCAAAGATCAGCTCCTCGGCATCATTCACGTTTCAGATTTAGCACAGTTGATTGAATCTGAAACCACGGATAATTTATTGCAGTTTGCGGGCGTCTCGCGGGAAGAAGATATGCTTGATCCTGCTTCTGTTGCGGTTAAAAATCGATATATGTGGTTGATTGTAAATCTTGGCACGGCATTCTTAGCCGCATTTGTGGTCTCTCGGTTTGAAAACACCATTGCACAGATGGCAATCCTCGCCTCGTTTATGCCGATCGTGGCAGGTATGGGAGGAAATGCGGGAACTCAATCTCTTGCCGTGGTCATTCGCGGTATTGCGCTCGGTGAACTCGCGTGGACAAATGGCCGGCGTATTATTTTAAAAGAAGCGGTTGCGGGATTTTTCAATGGCATCATCACGGCAGCGGTAACGATACCGATCGTGTGGTGGTTTACCAAAGA
>MGAO01000013.1 GCA_001788215.1 Candidatus Roizmanbacteria bacterium RIFCSPLOWO2_01_FULL_40_14
ATAAAAAATTCTAACATAGGCATAAGGTTATTCTGGATAGGTAAACCAGCTTGAAATATTCGAAATTAGATTACCGGCATTTTCCACTTCGAAAAAAACGGCTGAAATTTCGTCCCGTATACTCATGACGATAGCTACCGGGATTGCGCCAACAGCCGTACCGACTAGGTCTAAAGTTGCTTTCGCTTTTTCCCCAATGCCTTCGGCCGCTTGTACGTCATCCCATGCCACTTGTAATGCACCACCTACATTTGTCCAATTGTCCGTCTTTATCATAGCATCAGTGGTGATCTCCACGAAAGCGCTCGGGGAGTTGTCAGCGAGAAAGCCGGTCCCCACACGTATCAGGTTATCTTCCGGAATACCAAATGTGGCTAAAAAATCATCGGGAAGGGTAGCGATCATGTCTGCTGCCTTAAGCGGTGGAACAAGATAAAATAAACTTGGTGCAGCGGTATCGATGATTGCTTTCGTGGATGCATTTTCTACCGATACACCATCGGCCACCAAATCAGTAAAGGTTATTAGACCGTTTCCTACATCAGTAATCAAGGAGACCCGCCCATAGGATTCAAACTTTCGGTTGTCAAGATAGTCTTGAAGTTCATCGATGGCTTGATAGGCTTCCAGTGCATCCTTACCCCACTCCAGTTTTTCACGTACAGCCTGAACATAATTTTCGGGAGGTTTTTCTGTTTGTTGGGAAACTTTATCAAGTTCTGTATTGTACGTATCGGAAAAATTTTGATCAGCTTTTAATTTGTCTAAATCAGCTTGTGCCTTTTGATATTCAGCGTTTGCGCGGACAAGAGCTCTAAAATCTCTAGACGAAACCCCGACCGATGGTTTTTCAGGAGATTGGCTAATTACCGCTGCTTGACCTGCTTCCCGACAGGTTTGACTACAACTACTTCTGGTTTGTTCGCACGCACCGTAACACGCATCAGTATCAGGAGAGAGACCTTGGTTTGTTTCTACCCCACAACCTTCCAGACATTTATCGGCAGCATCTTGAGCCGGTTGAAGACAAGCATCATATGGTTTGTCACATTTTTCTTCAACTTCCTGAGAACAGGAATTCCCCCCACAATCACTTCTGTTATATATAGCTATTCCACATGACCACCAGGTATCGAAACATGCTTTACGAATGTTTTCAAAAGTACTATTGTAGACTGCGTTGCATGTACCGCTACAGCTTGCTGAAGTATCGCTACTTGAATTGGAATTATTGAAAATATCGGCAGATCTGCATTCACTGGTACAAGAGTCATAATTTGACTGACATGATTCGTGGCATGCTGCTTCATCGAATGGTGATTCAGGATTCCCCGAAGGCTTAATTTGGTTAGTCTCCGGCTGTTTTTTCGCTTGCCTTTCAGCTTCTATACAAGTCTTATAGTCGGCAGACGATTGCTTGAAGCACACATCCAAAGCATTGCTGCACTCGTTTAAACAAGGAACCTGCCCACCGGAATTACCTAGCGGCGTACACTTGTTTACGCACTGTGTATGAGTCTTACTACAGACAGCCATCTGGTCGCCCATATGAGTATCCCAACAATAAGGGTTATAGCTGCTTGAGGAGTTTTGAGAAGAAGTTGTTTCCTCTGGCACAGCGTACACACTATAGGAAAAAACTAGAAAAGATAAGATAAAAAGAACTACAGGCAAGATTAATTTTTTCATGATATACTCTTTTATCCACTCACACTACCTCATTCCTACAGTAAATAGAGCAAGTACTGAAAGCGTCGTAAACAAGGCAACCGCCATACTAAATATGTTGAGACCGATTGCAATATATGACAGATATCGGGTCGTTATAAAGGGGCGAGCCGTTAATTTCTTCTTTCCAACTCTTCCTTGATAACCGAGGGGAATCATGATGGTTTTCTCGGGAGATTTAAGCGAACCAATTGCCAATACTAAACCAGGAATTGAAAGTAAAAAACTAAAAATACCCGTTATTGCAAAAAGAAATGAGAGTATTCCCAAAATGTACGCAATCACTAATTTGTTCACTCATTTTAGAGTAAAGCAATATAAACTATCTGTCAAGGATTGGGGAATGAGCTATATTTATCGTGAAGAAACTGTTGTTATCTGGGCAGTCTGAGCGGGTAATTTTGCCGATACGCTCCAGTATGAAACCGTTCCCCCGTCCGGCGTGAGGGTCGTTACTTGCGAGAATGGACCGTTAAATCGTTTCTGAAATGAAATCGTGTAGTCAGGATGTGATTGTTGCATATCGGCAAGCTGACGACCGACGTCGGTTATCTGATCGGGAGAATAGGTGTTAGTAACATTATCAAATAGTATGTTTTTACCCGTGTGGTCGACCGTTACCTGGCCGATATGATTGAGTGATCCGGCAGTTTTGACCGCCTTGACGCCGTCATTCACAAATACTTCAACCGATTGCCCACTCTTGTTCATCTGGTAATGACCCGTGCCCACTTTCCCGATACCACCTGTCTTTGTCCAATCGTCAAGCATTCGTACCCGATTGGTCTGCAGTTGTCGACCAGCTGTTTCATCAAGAGATTTGAGCGATTTACTCAATTCTTCAAACGCATGCTGATAATCATCAACGACCGCCTTCCCTAATCCATAGCGGCTAGAGAGATAATCGATGGCATCGGTATACGGTTCTGTTTTTCGCAAGTGGCGCGCCTTATACATCGTCTCAGCAACTTTCTCTCCGACGGTTATACCCGTTTTGACCGATTTTCCCCCGCGTGCAACCCGTGCGACGGCATTAATTGTTTTTCCCGTTGTCCGTATCACTTTTAAGCCTCGCGCCCCAGCAACAAAATTACCCAGAATCGGTATCATCCCAACACCCGCCAGCGCCCAATCCGTATAGCCGAGTTTTTCGTCAGCAACATAGTCATAGCCGGTGAAAAATTGAACGCCGCTATGAACATTTCCTACAATGGGAATAAATCCGATTGCTGCTGAAACAGTTCCTCCGAGCCACTTCTGAATTTCTTTAAATTGTTCATAAAACCGCCGGATCTGATCCCAGAGAAACCGGTCGGGAATGAGAAGATTTGTTCCCGCAAAGGTGGGAAGTGAAATGAGCGTATTAAGACCCGAAGAGTTTACCAGAAGCGGTTGTGAATACGGATTGACGCGATTGTCAAATTCAAAAAGGTATTTTCTCCACTGTTTTTTCAGATAAAACCAAACCAGGTGAAACAGAGAAATGGCATAGCCAACAATGCCCAGTATCGGAACAAGCGGAGAGTTCAACACGATACTGACGAAACCTTGAGGAATGTAAAGAGACAGCCCAAAAAACCATGCAAGAAATACCATAATGGCAACGAGTCCAACTCCCTGTACCAACAAGAATTTTTGAAACGCTGTTAGACCGGTAAGTTTCAGAAGCGGACCGCTCCATACGCGGTGTATTCCCTCCGATAGTTTTGCTTTGTCAGGAAGATCGATTTCGATTGAAACAAGGACGTACGTCTTTCTTCGTTTCAAAAGTTCTGCCGCCTCTTTCGTGTCTTCCTGTTCACGTTCAAGGAATAGGTATTTTCTGCGCAGGGAAAAATAGTTTAAAAGCCCGTTCCAGTGTTTTGTCCCCAATCCCATATGGGTAAGTGTTTGTCCCAGCTCTCCAAAAATCGTCCGTTTCTTTTCTCCCGGAAGCAATAATTCGTTCGAAAGCGTCTGTTTTCGCAAGATCCATTCATCAATAACCACAGCGAGTACAATCAGAATCGTTAACACATACTTAATGCCCCACCCTTTTCCATAGAGGGCGTACAGAAAGTCAACACTGCCGGGAGTTGAGTATGCGTCCACATTTACCATAGCATGATCAAAAATCACCCAGGCGAGGAGTACAATCGGCAAAATAAACAACAGAGGAAACGATCTTTTCAGTTTTGAAGCAAAACCAATTCCTGCGCCAACGAGTGCTGTCCACAGCGCATGTCCGGGGACAAACACTTCGTCCGAGAATCGCTCAACCGGCAGCCACGTGATGAGTAAGTGAGGAATACTTGACCACGCGTATCCCTGGAAATAGGAGAGCATGTCGGATAGACCTAAGCCCAGCGCGCGTATCGTATCTTCGGCAAATCCAAATCCCGCACCTGCGGCAAGACCAAGGAGTATGCCGTCTTCAATGCTGGCACTTTTTCCAAACGCGGTTTTGTAAAAGAGAAAGAAAACAAACGCTGCTTTTAATACTTCTTCTGCAACCGGCGTGACGGTATACGCAATAACCTCAGGATCAAGAACATATGCGGTAATGCCCTGAACTATGAGATTACCCAGGACCGCTACCGTTGCGCCGACATAAAAGACGTGGAACAGTTCCTTAAATGCTATCGTTTTATTCCGGCACACCAGCCATACTTGAGTTATAACAATAAGGTGAAAAATAAGGATTGTAATCATAGGTTATTGTTCAACTTGCTCCCATGTGTCGGTTACAATATCAAGTTTCGATACGTCGTTAGTCACCTTGTCAACACGAACCATAAATGTTGAACGCCCGTTTTCCTCAACCGCCTGTTTAAATTCCTGGACTTCAGGAAGTTGTGTTACCCGGTTTACGATACTGTCTGTATTTTTTCTCATCATATTCCATCCGACGAGGCCGAACACAACGACACCAATAACAATCAACATAAACATCAAATTCTTTGATTTTGATTTTTTATTCATGTGCCTCATTTCCTTTTGTGTGACCGTTTACCTTTTTCTTTCAATTGCAGCTGATGCCAGAGCATGAGCACGAAAACATTTCCGGTAAGCAAGAGTAAACTGACAACTATAGGAGCAACTGAGTGCCAAGTGATCGTAACGGTGTCCGGCATGAGACGGATCACCGGAACAAAAAAGAAAATACTGGCGGCGATATGGAGGCTTGCGCCCAGTTTTAAAAGCGTATGTTCATTCGTGAGAAAAAGAGCGCCGGCTGATACAACGAGAAGTAGCAAAAATAATAAAAGCAGGTCTCCCCGAAGAATTAACTGCCATGCCGACCAGGCACCCATAGTCAGGGGCAACCAGGGGAAGAAAAAAAGAATCAGTGCTGACAAGTCAATACCAAATGAGGTAAGTTTTAGTCGATCGATTTTTTTCTTATCAAAAGAAAAATAAAAAGTCCGTAGTACCCATGCAGAAATAAGAAACCATGCAATCCAGAAGAATACTGTGTTCACGTTACTTCTACTGTAATACAATTATTATCTGTTTGTAAAGAATCAAAATGTGGAAAAACAATCCCGACTTGCTTTTTCCCTAAAAGCAACAATCCAAAATAAAAGACCCACTGAATAATTCTCCAAACAAGAATGATATGAGAAATCCCATCGGAATTCCCCAGAATACTGATGTCGATCGTTTTAAAACGGCTAATCTTGTTTAAAAATAAGATGGTCTTCATCTTCTTCGTCTGTTTCCAAAACGTGTTCTCTGATGGTTTCCCGACGTTCTTCAAGTTTCGGAATTAAATCCTCCAGTATTCTGAAATACCTCAAAGGATTGTGTATAAGATACAGACTCATGTGTTTATTGAAACGCTGGTCAAACAGATCGATGGTGCCATAGTTGAGTAGTGTTCCTAAAATACCCCGTGACAGCTCTACTTGCCATATGATGGAGAGGGGCACCTTTTCCTCTTTCTTGAAAAAGACGCCGCGGCGATGATAGATCATCGCATGGGTTAATTCATAATATTCATTAAGCCATTCAAGAATAATGTAGATGGACATTGCAATTTTTGCAATCACCAGAGAAACAAAAACATACCTATTGAAGCGGTCCATTCCGTTATCTAAGAGTTCTGAAAGATTTACCACTGATATCGTGGTGAGAAAGAAAACGATGCATACCGCAAATATAATTTCAAGAACAATGAGTCGGATAAGTAAGAAAGAAATACTCTGCCTGATGTTCAGGTGGGTTACGGTAAGTAATGGTGGAGTTTTTGAATGATTGGGCGTACGATATCACTCTCTTTATATATAGTGTAACATGGCGTCGTCAAAATACTGGTATAAAGAAGGGCTGGTGGCAGAAACTGCGGAACAAAAGCGTTTGAGCGGAAAAGAGAGTAAGCACTTTACTATTTAATTAGGGGCAATTCGATATATATATGCACTTTCTATAAAAGTATTATCAATTGTGTTTTCCTTAAAAACGATATCTGATATTGCGTCCTTTTTTGTAGTAATGGCTTTTCTTAACAATGATATGAGTTTATTATTGGGACTAGTAGCTGCTATATCTGTTAATGAAAGATGATTTTCTTCTCGATGAGGTAAATAATTTTGAATAGTTGAATAAACCTTAAGAGGTCCTTCCTCGTCGTATTTAGGTGTGGCAATAACTAGCTTCCATCGCCCATCATCAGGATCATAAAACCATAACGCTGCGTTAACAGGGAATTTGCCCTGGTCCAAATTGCTAATTAAATCTTTCCCTTCTCTTATATAATTGTCTACCAATATTTTTGTATCCATTTTAATACCCCTTTGGGATCTTCAATTGCTGTTAATAAATCTTCTGCTTCCTTTTTTGTATGAATTTCGTATCGGGATTTTTCCGACCATTGAATAACTGTAGTCCATTTCACTTGAAATGACTTCTCTGATTTTATCTTACTATTTAATTGGGTTTTAAGTCCAGCTGCTCCAATAAGGTTTTCAGGATTATGCGTGTAGCTTGCTTTAACTGCGTCTATATCTGGAAATTCACTTTTTCTTGTCTTCCTTGCAATATAAGCTTTTAGCGCGCATTCTATTACATACCCTGCTAAGTAATAGGAACCAGAGTAATGCCTTGCAATTAATAATTTCTTAGCCTCTTTTAATCTAAGTTGCGAAAGTTTTTTTAAATCGTTTCGCGTTAGCATTAATTGGATTATATCAAACATAGGACTTATTCATTCAATCAAAGTAGAATCTGCTGCATAAAAATATCTAAATTCTCCAGCTCCTACTTAGAAGCAAGAAGGTTTTAGACCTTCTCTTTATAAAAAACTGCTTAAATTCTTATTTTTGGATGGACGGTAATTTTCTCGAAGAAGGATTAGCAAATGTGATTATTAGTTACAATGTCGCACAATCAATAGTCGAGAGTACGTCTTGGTTTTGAAATATTTTCCGTTTGTTTTAAAAGTAGCTCTGTTCAAACAATCATCACTACCCTACCGTCGAGTATTTTTATCTTCAATATTTTGGTATGAACCTATTATGCGTGTGCTATTCTAGGAATATATGAGTAGCATATATAGTCTCAACGTAAACAATTCGTCTCTTTCAGTTGATCTGTCCGGAGGGCGCATTGTCGGGTTAGTCCTCAACAAGATTCCTATTCTCGGCACGTTTAACCGTATTGATGGTAAAAAGGGGAATACGCATCTATGTATCCCCAATTTTGGCGAAGAAGGAGTTAAAAAATATGGGTTACCCAACCACGGTCCTGCACGGGACGCGGTATGGAAATTGATTGATAAAAATAACTCGTCTCTGACCATTCGATATGATATGAAAAAAATAGGCTCATATCCTACTACTTTATCAATTATCCAAACCTTCTCATTGGAGCAAGATTTATTCAAACAAGAAATTACGATTGTGAATACGGGGAATGAAACATCTCCGGTTAATTGCGCCATACATTATTATTGGTATACATCTCATGGATGGAACGACGTGCAATTAAATGGTCAAAACGTATCAGAATTTATTAAGAAAGATACCGCAATTAATTTAGATACGAAAACGAGTGTTGATATTCCCGCTCTTCCGGATATTCAATTAGAAACGAGTGTGAATTTTAAGAAGATTCAGTTGTGGACGGCTCGAAAAGAAGGAGAGGGAATGATGATGTATGATCAAGACTATGTATGTATGGAGCCTGCTTTGGGAACGGATGATTTTTTCGGAAATGAGGAAAGTATGCTTTCTCCGAAAGAATCTCTCTCGATGTGGGTACGGTTAACTATTTGAGTTGCGTGTATAATAGACATATATGAAATGGCTGATCGGGATCATTGTGGTAGTAATGGTTTTAGCGGGAATTGGGTATGTTGGTTTAAAACAACTGGATAAAGATCGACAACCGCTCAGTGTAACGCCGACCACAATTCCTCAACCCGATGCATCAGGCAGTCCTTCAATAACAGATTCCCTATCTCCTTCTGAAGCTGAAACGGGTACTATTTCGGGGGGACTCTGTTATCCGTCTGAAGTAGTCCCGCCGGGCGTTATTGAAGCTAAGCGTGTAACGGATAATGTCGTATTTACAGAAGAATACGCGGGTAGCCAACAGCAAGGAAATAACTTGTATGTCATTGCTCTTGAACCGGGAACCTATATTCTGCGATATGGCGCTGACGCTGGAGGGACTGGCGATTATATGTATGGGTATCATACAAAGAATTGTGGGACCGGAACTGAGACAACGTGCGGTCAGGAAGAAGGTATGGAAAATGTAGAGGTAGAAGTAGAAACAAATATCAGTTATGAAGATTTCAGTCTCTGCAATTTTTACTATACTGAATCAAATGAGCCCGTGTTTTAAAAGAAAATGAAAAAATACACCGCTGAATTTTTCGGTACCTTAGTGCTTTCCCTTATTGTTATTCTTTCGGTTTCTGGTGTTGCCCTTAAAACAACTCCTGTTCTTGCAGCAATTACTCTTGGCCTTTTCGTTTACACCATCGGTTCTGTTTCGGGATGTCATATTAATCCTGCCGTGACATTTGGTCTCTGGGTGCTCGGAAAAATAAAACAGAATGAGGCAATTTCGTATATTGCGGCACAGGTAATCGGTGCTATGTCAGCGGTTGGTATCGCGTGGGTATTGGTAGAAGACCTTTCACGGAAAATTTCTGTTATTCAAAATCGGGTGGGAAATGATCCCATGATTGGACTTGCCGAAGTCCTCGGCGCCGTTATATTCGGATTTGGCATCATGGCTGTTGTTTCGGGAAAAGTAAAACAGGAATTATCAGGAGTAGTTATCGGCGGGTCGCTATTTTTAGGATTGTTAATTGCCGGATCAGTTTCAAATGGGATTTTAAATCCGGCAGTTGCACTTGCTCTGGGATCAATTGATATCATGCATATGATCGGGCCGTTTATTGGTGTGGTACTGGGTATGAAAATATTTCTCTATTTGTACTCCGAAAAAGGAAAAACCAGGTAACCATAACGATCAAGATTTTCAAGCGATACGTTTTCTGGCTACCACAATCATCGATGATCCAACCGGAAAATCTATAAATCTTAACAAATAATTTTCGGATAACTGGATACCGGTAAATATTATATTTAATATTCGTGGAGGTTGATAGTGGTCAGTTTTTGGCAAATGTAAGAACGGTAGATATTGTTTTGTCCATTTCACCATGGCAACGGGAAAAAAAAGGAAAAAAATCCGATAGCTTATTTTTTGTACAACCCATTTTTTGCCCAGGAGACTGATAAGTTCTTTCTTTGTATACCGTTTCAATATCCGGGTGGTATGATCATGTGGTGAGTGAAGACATGAAAAAGCAGAGCAATGTAACAACAATAATCCTCCCAGTTTTACTACTCTATACAGTTCTCTTAATGCCTTCTTCGCGCCCTCTTGATCAGTAAATACTCCCAGTACATCAGTTGCAACAACACAATCAAAAGAACTATCGGGAAAAGGAATAGTATCGATTGATCCTTTATACACTTGTTTCAACCCCCTTTTTTTGCACAAAGCAATGGCTTGTTGCCCAATGTCAATTCCGTAGACATTATGTCCTTTTTCCTTAAGAAACTGCATATTTTTACCCGTCCCGCATCCTGCATCAAGAATCCTCATATGTGTACCGCGCTGGCTGATGTAGTAATTGATTACATTGCGAAGGCCTACGTACCACCACATAGTTTCTTCAGCGTGAAACATATAAGTATATTCCTGATGATTCATTACCTGCGTTCTTATAGGATAATCTGTTTTTTTCATATGCTATACTAAATTGTTTTTTCCATGTAATTATTTATAGTCTACTATATGAAAAAATCGACACCATTTTTTTTCCTCAAAGATATCGATCCAACAGTAAAAGAAAAGGTGTTTGAGCAAGATTATGAAACAAAACTGTCTATAAAAGGTGTACGAGTTGTCGAATTGAATTATTTTGTGGAAGAAGATGGTGATTTTGGTGAAATTCTTCGCATAACGAATGGTGAAGTAGAAGGATTTCCCGGATTTCGTATAGCTCAAGTAAATAGAACTCGCTTGAATTCTCAGGCCATTAAAGCCTGGCATTTTCATGTAAAGCAACATGTCTTATGGTATATCAGTCCGGCGTTTAATCTCTTTGTTGGGTTATGGGATATTAGAAATAACTCTTCTACAAAAGGGAACGTAATGCGGGTTCTTTTAGGTCAAGGAAAGTCGACGATATTACTTATTCCACCAGGAGTAGCTCATGGTTCGGCAAACTTTTCTCAAAATCCGGTTAATTTATACTATTTTACAAATTGTCAATTTAACAAAAGACAACCCGATGAAAAACGGCTCCCGTGGGATAGTCTAGGAGAATCTTTTTGGCTTCCACAACGAGACAAATGAAAAGAACTATTGCATTTAATGCTCTGCCGGAAAGCATTATTAATGCGCAATCAAAATTGCTTAACAAATGTAAGAAAATTTTTTCTTCGTCAGGAAATTATTTATATGGAAGAGAGAATAAACAATTTGAAAGAAACTTAAAAAGATATTTTAAAACAAAGTATGCGCTGACCCTTGCCTCGGGACATGATGGGCTTCTTTTATCTCTCAACTCATTACATCTGACAAAATATGACGAAGTCATTTTTCCGGTAAATGCATATCCGACGGCCTTTCCCGTATTACTCTCAGGAGCAAAGCCGGTTCCTGCCGACATTGATGAAAACGGGCAATTGAGTATTCCGGATGTAATCAGTAAAATTACAAATAAGACTAAAGTTATTATTACAGTCTATCTTTACGGCCTAACAGGAAATCTCGATCAACTTCTTAAGGTAGTAAAAGAGTACGATACTATCTTACTAGAGGATTGTGCTCAGGCGTTTGGCACTCACTATAAAGGAAAACCGGTGGGAACATTTGGAAACGCGGGATGCTTCTCGTTTTATCCTACCAAAAACCTGGGAACGCTTGGAGATGGGGGAGCAGTAATAACAAATAATATAGATTTACACACTTATCTGTTGCAGGCGAAAGCGTACGGAGAACAGAGACGCTATAAAAGTGCTTTTATTTCCGGCCATAGCAGGTTACCGGAATTACAAGCAGGAATTTTAAATGTTTTTTTTGAGAATTTTACAAGTGTTATGAGAAAGAAAAAACAACTATATAGAGCGTATATGAACGTGTTTGAAAGAAGCAATATCAGTGATGTAATGATATTGAGATCGGACCCTTATTCTGACCCGATGCCTCATTTATTCGTCATCCGGGCAGCAAAGAGAAACAAGCTGAAACAGTACTTGCAGAAAAAATGCATACCAACTCTTATTCATTATCCATATCCGATACATAAGGTACGAGCTTTCCAGACATCGATTTATACTAAAAGGAATTTTCCTGCTGCTGAGCGGTTTAGCAAAGAAATTCTTAGCCTTCCGTTTCATGAATATCTCGCAGAAAATGACATAGAATATATCGTAAAATCTATTAAGGCATTTTATGCTTAAATTCATAACTCTCACTTTTTTTACCTGGAAAACGCTAGTGATATTTCTGGCGTTTGTTGCTGTATATCTATTACCGCTCCATACAGAATTTATTCCAAAAGATCCTTATCGTGATGGGCTCCCGTATTTTATTTGGATTTGGGGGAATTTTGATGGTTACCACTATATGACTATTGCACAAAATGGCTATGGATTTTTACAACATCCATTTTTTCCCTTATATCCGCTTCTTATCCGAATAGTCTTATACGTATTAAGACTCACACCGCTTCTGGCTGGATTGGTTGTTTCACACGTAGCGTTTATAGGTAGTCTTGTTGTTATATACCGTTTACTAATGATAGATAGGATAAAACCGGGAATTTCCTGGTTTATGCCACTGATACTATTTCCGACATCATTTTATTACGGAGCAGTATATAATGATTCTTTATATCTCCTTTTTGCCTCTTTAACACTTTTTTTTGGGAGAAAACATAAGTGGATACTTGCAAGTATTATGGGTGGTTTAGCAAGCCTTACGAGATTAAATGGCCTTGCTTTAATATCCTTTTTATGTATCGAGTACATTACCCAAAGCGATTCACGGATAACAACTTGGAGATTTAACAAATTCAAACAAAAAATACTCATGTACATTTTGGAGTTTAAAAAACATATAGTCAGTGTATGGTTTATTGTTATTCCAATAAGTTTTTTTTCTTATCTGATGTATGTACAGCTTGTGTATGGTAGCTGGTATTTAGTTTTCTCAGCGATGCGTGTGTGGAATCAAGATAGAATTACCTTTCCTCTTCAGGTTTTTTTTAGGTATTTTAAAATTATTGCTTTATATCCTCACTTTGACATCGTCTATTTTGTTGCATTTTTTGAAATTTCGCTCGTCATTTTTTATTGTTATATGTTGTTATTCGGATATAAAAAAATCAGATTATCGTATTGGGTATATATACTCATTTCATTTCTTATTCCGTCCCTAACCGGCACATTTGCCGGCATGCCGCGCTATGCGCTTCATCTCTATCCATTTTTTCTTACTATCGGGATGTGGTTGACTACAAAACACTTGGCTGTACGGATCTTATACTACGGTATTTCGATAGCCTTGTTTCTCTTTAGCATCGCACTTTTTACCAGAGGATATTTTGTATCGTAGTATGAAGAAAATTCGTAGTCTATCCATATTTTTTCCTGCTTATAACGATGCGTATACTCTCCCGTATTTAATCAGCCGAGTTATTGACGTTGCATCAGAAGTTGCTGATACATTTGAAATACTTATTATCAATGACGGATCGACTGATAATACAATCGAAATTGTAAAAGAGCTTCAGAAGCAGTACGCTTGTCTTAACCTTATCTCACACAGAAAAAACAAGGGGTATGGCGGAGCGCTCATATCCGGTTTTAAACAAGCTAGATATGAATGGATTTTTTATACTGATGGAGATGGTCAGTATGATCCAAATGAATTGCTGCAACTAGTAGGGGAAGTCAATATAGATGTAGACGTGGTGAATGGATATAAAATAAAAAGAAGCGACTCTCTTGCTAGAAAGATTCTCGGAGGAATATACAACTTTACCCTTCATAAAATATTTGAAATTTCTATTTCTGATATAGATTGTGATTTTCGTCTGATCCGTAGAAAATCTCTAAAGAAAGTACGTTTAACCTCTACCTCTGGTTTTATTTGTTTGCAGCTAGTATTAGGACTTCAAAAAACAGGAGCACGTTTTAGAGAAGTTGGTGTACATCATTATCCTCGTCCGGTCGGTTCTTCGCAGTTTTTCCAGCCGAAACACATTTTAAAGACTCTTAAAGAATTTCTGGAATTTTATAGAAATAAAAATGAATAACTGTTGTATCCTAGTGATTTTCTACTTTGGACTATATACAACACCCCGTGTTGAACCTAATTTCTTAATAAATCCCTTTTTGAGCAGGATTTGCATGTCGTAATGGAGTGAGCTATCGGGTATTTTTCTAAATCTTCTCTTGATCATATTAAACGAACACAGTCTCTGTTCACGAATTATTTGAAGTATTTCCTGCCTTCTGGGAAGAAGCGTGTCTTCTGGTTTTTCTCCTTTTGCACCTTTTAACTGTTCGAATGTTTTTTCCGCGCTCTCAGCAATCCCTTTTAAGAAAAATTCAACAAAGAGAGTAATGTCGTTATCTGTAATTGAAAGAAGGTTATAGTAATCAGATCTATATTCATTAAAATACTCTTCCATACCGACTAATCCGCGAAAGGCAAAGTCCCGTTGTTTCAAAATAAGCGCTGCAAGAAGCCTTCCGACCCGGCCGTTGCCATCGATAAAAGGATGAATTTTTTCAAAGGTAAAATGGGAAACGCCAGCAGTGACCGCCGGATGGTCGTCTTCACGAGAAGTATAGCTAATAAGTTGGTCGAGAAGATAGGGAAGATGAGTCGGTGGAGGAGTCATGTAGACCACAATACCTACCTGATTGAAAATAGCTGAGGGTTCAGATCTAAACTTTCCTAAATCAGTTCCAACACCATCCAAAACATATTCATGAAGAATAAGGAGTACCTCTTTGGTTATAAGTTTTGGAGATCTCGGTGAATGAATCCATTCGAGGGCTTTTAAAATATTTAAGACTTCTTTTTTCTCGCGTGCTTTGCTTTTGCGGCTTTCATCTATTTCATGAAGTTCAAGCGTATTTCCTTCGATACGAGCAGAAAACAGAGAGCTTTTAAGAAGTGATTGTCTGCGTAAATTAGCCTCAATTTGCGGAAGTTGGGGTAAAAGATCAATCACTTTCTTGGCGACTTCAATTCTAACGAGAAGCTCGTTAATCTTCGTGTTTTTCTTGTAAGTGTAGAGTTGTTCCATAGTGTATGTAGCCGCGACATCTTATGTCGCCAATAAATTGTCATTCTGAGGCGTAGACGAAGAATCTATACGATGGTTCTATTTTTATAGATCCTTCGACTCTCTTCGTTCGTTCAGGATGACATACGTCACTTGTACCAAATTTTACAAGAAGTTGCAAGATATTGGAAGAAGTTGGAGAAAGTTGGAAGAATTATTCTTTGTCCTCTTTTTTTGCCTCGGTGGCCTTTTGTCCATTCAACTAATTGTTTTTTTTCGTGTTTTAATGAAGACTGTCTTTTCAGCAATGAAAAGACAGTCTTCCATATCTTCTATATAGTCCCTTTCAGGTAGGCTTTTCTTTTATCTTCGGGGAATTTTTCGATGGCATATCGTAACATTGTTCGCGGCATGGTTTTATAATGCTTTTTCAAAAACTCTTCTTCTTTTCCGCGCGAGATTCGTTTGCCAACCTCTCGTAGCATCCAGCCGACGGCTTTATGAATAAGATCGTGTTTGTCATGCAATAATATCTCTGCGATTTTAAACGTATCTTCATATTCTTTGTTCTTAGTAATGAATGCAAACGTTCCCATAATTGCAATTCTTCTCTCCCAAAGATTGTTTGACTGCGCAAGTTTATAAAGGATTCCGCGAGGTTTATCCAGTAAATACTTACTGACAATGTAGGGAGCAGTTAAGTCAACCAAATCCCAGTTATTTACCTGTTTTGTATGTGACAAGTAGAAATCAAAAATTGTTCTTCTTGTTTCCTCATTGCCTTTTTGGAATTGGTCTACAAGAATAAGAAGCGCAACAAGCCGTTCCTCATGAATAGGTGAGTAGAGAAGGGATTTAATATCTTTAAGCGGAAGGTTTTTAAACTGTTTGGCAACGGTTCGGACGTTGGGGACGGTTACACCGATAAATTGATCTCCTTCTCCATATTCACCTTTTCCCGTCTTAAAAAATCGTGGAAAAAAAGTAGCCTTTTCCGCATTGGCATATTTCCGAAGCTCTTTTTTTAAATCACCAAGTTCAGTCATAAAAATATTTTATCATGTGCGAATATTAACTAAAGAAAATTGTCCGGTTCTCTAGGATAAAAACTAATTTGTCCTATTATTAAAATACAATCAAGTTTTTGACACATCTTCAGGCCGTTGGAAAAGTACACTAGCCTCAAAAATTGATACTTGACAAGAAGTTTTATCTTCTGTATTGTAAAAGTAATTCGTCGTTATAGGACTATGAAACATATTCTGCCCGTTATCGTAGTTTTATTTTTTGGAGTGTTTGTTTTCCTCTCTTTATTCCACATCAAGACTTCATTTGCCGCACTTGCAGATCACGTGGTGATATCAGAGGTGCAAATTTCGGGAAGCGGCTCAACCACTGATGAATTCGTTGAACTCTATAACCCAACCGATTCTTCTGTTGATCTGACAGGTTGGCATCTGCAGCGAAAAACTGCGGGCGGCGGGGTTCCAATTTTAGTTACAACGCTTTCAGGATCTATCGCATCACACGGATATTTCCTCATTGCTCACACAAACTACGATGGATCTATTGCTGAAAATCAGACATACGATATTGAAAATATTGCTTCAAACAATACCGTGATTCTCCATAGTGATGTGCTGGGGGATATTGACAAAGTTGGCATGGGAACAGCAACAGAGTTTGAGGGAACAGATCAGGCCAGTAGCCCGGCGGACGACCGGAGTATTGAACGAAAAGCATTTGCAAGTTCGCTTCTTGTAGACATGGTGAGTGGTGGTGCACATTCGGGTGCAGGAAATGGAGAGGATTCCAATGATAATGCCGCTGATTTTGTCTATCGGTCGCTAGCGCAGGGAGCAGATCCCCAAAATGCCAGTTCACCTACGGAAGATCCGGTTGAACCATCTCCAACAGATACGCTGACACCGACAGAAGAACCATCTCCTTCACCGACAGAAGAGCCAAGTCCTACGGAAGAACCGTCTCCGTCTCCAACAGAGGAGCCTTCACCGAGTCCAACAGAAGAACCTTCTCCTACTGAGGAGCCATCCCCAAGCCCAACCGAGGAGCCAAGTCCCACCGAGGAACCCTCTCCTTCACCGACTGAAGAACCGACCCCAACGCCAACCGAAGAGCCAACTCCTACACCAGTTCGAAAACTCGTAGGTATATTCCCATTCACGCGAAGAGCTTGCTATCTTGAATATACACCGTTTCCTCTGGGACCATTCCGGCTCATCTGGTGGCCCAAGCTTGTCTGTGGAGAGTTTTGAGAAGTTAATCTTGATGCTTTTGAACAGAATTGTCATTAAAAAAGGATTTGTTTACATCTTCGACTACATAGTCTTCCGGGAACACTTCTTCGTCTTCGTGTTCTTGTGAATGAGGCGTACTATTTACAATCATCATCATGAGAAGAATGCCGATGATGAAGGGAAGACTTTGCGCAATATTTAAATACGAACCGTGACTATGGTGCAAATCGGGAATTAAATCAGCCAGTGCAATATAAATAAACATGCCAGCAGTAAATGATAATGCAAGCGGAATAAACGTTTCAAAAGATGAAAGAAATAAGTAACTAGTAAGTGCACCGAGAACAGCCGTAAGGGCAGTCAGAAAATTATATAAAAGTGCTCTATTCTTTTTCATACCTGCATGTAATAAAATTGAAAAATCTGCTAACTCCTGTGGAATTTCGTGGGCAGCAATCGCGATTGTCGTCGTAATACCAATTGCTGGACTAACTAAAAATGAAGCGGTAATGGCAATCCCATCGACGAGATTATGAATGGCATCACCAAACAATACTAAATAAGCAGAAGGTTTTATATCGTGAGCATCTTCATGATGGTGATGTTGATGGTGATGCCAGAGTAAAAATCTTTCGAGGAGAAATGAAACGATGATTCCGGTCAATGTCCAGGTAAGCACTCTTGTTGTATCAAGCTCTTCAAATGCTTCCGGTAAAATATCAAAAAATGACGCGCCCAACATAACACCCGCTGCAAAGCTTACGAGCACAGAAATAAATTGTGTTGAGCCAAGTTTATTACGGAAAAGAGCAATTGCTCCGATTAGTGAGATAAGACTGACAAAAATATTTGCAATAATACTGTTAAAAAGTGGAGACATAGATTACTGACAGTTTTGGCAGAAATCAAAACATTCTAATTATTTTCCCATTGTAATGCAATCAATTTGCTTTAGTCAAGGTACAAACCAGGAATTTCACCAATTAATAAACTAACTCTCCCTATTACCTATCTGATGTATATATCAAATAATGCTTTGGGAGAGCCAGTTGAGAAATGCTATTTTCTTAAACGGTACACTATTATGCACCAAGTCGTGCAGCATCGTCTTTACTAAGGATTTTGAAAAGCTTCAGCTCGCGGCCGTCTTTGTTCGTGGTTGCACGTGCTGCTTTTTTTCCGTTTTTCATCGTAAAGACCTCTACATCACCATCGGGGACTTCGACGAATTCACGTATTTGAACGCTGTAAAATCTCATGGGTATAACTCACCTCCTTTTAGAAAAAGTCATGTTTGGTTCTTTTGAACCTGCCCCGCCGACGGCGGGGCCTGCTTGAGGCTACTATACGGAAGCTGTATAGGTTTGTCAAGCAGCAATTGTGCGTAAATACAAAATTGCTCTACTTTGAAATAGTTATATGAAGAAAAAAGGAGGATATTATTTCTTTTGTCCGACGGTAATGACAATATCGTAGTCTGCGTCTTCGTCTAATACATCGCCCTCAACGACGGTATAGTCCTCAAGCGATTCCATAATACTGGTAAATACGCTTGCGGGAACTTCCTCTTTCATGCGCGCTTCGGTATCGGTAAAATCAAACGAGTCAGCATTACCGGTGTCAAATTGTTCAAATCCTTCTGTTTCTAACAATTCTTGTACAGCTCCGGCCTGTCCTGCTATTCCTGAGCCATTTAAAATTTGGATAGTATATTCAGCAAGGTCTCCATCACCGGTTTCATCTTCAGTTCCTTCTTTGTCTTCAGTCATAGTTGCCTCATCCGTGGCCTCCGGCTCTTGAAGGGTTGGTTCTGGTCCTTTTTGTTCTGTTTCGGATGATTGATCCGATGGGGTCTGTGATTGATAATAAAAATATCCACCTACGATAAGCGCACCTATAATCAATGCTGCTAAGAAAATCAGGAAGTATTTCGTCCCGCTTCCTCCGGATGATTCTTCGCCAAAAACATCGTCGTCCGTGTCGCCTTCTGCGGGTGGTGCTGCATTGGTTGCTGGTTCGATTGCTTCCGTGATGGGAGAAGCAGGTGTTGAAGTATCCGTTTCTGATGCAGAATCTGCAGATTCTGCGGCCGCAGCCGGTGGTTGCGTGGTAGTAACGAGCGGATGAGTAGTAATTTCAGGTGCAGTTTCTGGTGCTGGATTGAGCCGAGTATCTACAGGTGGTGTAGTCATTGTCTCGGGCTCAGCTGTTTCGGCAGATACTTCTGGTTTTTTTACAATTGTCTTACTCACTGTTTTTGTAGTCTCAGTGGTTTTTTCTGTGTTTGTTTTTTTCTTTACCGGTTTGGTTGGCATAGTATAGAGTAACGACGTATATCGTTATGATATCGAAGCTACCGATGGTTTGTCAAGTTACAGTCCGAGTACTTCAGCATTATTTTGCATGGCTGTAAGAACTATTTTAATATGTTGATCAAGCGGAATATCTAGTTCTTGTGCGCCGCGTGTGATATCTGCACGCTTAACACCGCGTGCGAACGCTTTGGTATTCCACTTATTTTTTATTGACTCCACCGTTACATTTGAAAGTTTTCTATCTTTAATCAACGCAACGGCAACGATGAGTCCGGTCAGCTCATCAACAGCGCGGATCGTTTTTGCCATAATCGCTTTAGGCTCAACACCAAATTCAAATCCGTGCGCCTCAATTGCATTAATGAGATCTTCAGGCGCCTGTTGTTCTTTCAGCCATTGTGCAATAATCTGAGGGTGTTTTTCAGGATATTTTTCCCAATCTGCATCGTGAAGCAAACCTGCTATGCGCCACAACTCATGTTCAACTTCCGGAATTTTAAAATACTCAGCGTATGTATGCATCGCTGCTTCTACGGCGAGGCAATGCTTAATAAGATTTTGATTTTCAATAAGCTCGTTGAGCTTTTCCCATGCTTGTTTCCGAGTGATCATATCAGTAATTATTAAACATGGATGGTCTTTAAGTATACCAAACAATTTCCACAGGATATCTCTCTTAGATCTTCCGATCAACCTGATAGACACTATTTTTATGAAGGAGAAGAATCTGTTTATCTTGTAACACTACTAAGTCCGTTGCTTCAGTGCTTTCGCTTAAGACATATTGTTCCTGATACGCACCTTTTTTATCGAAAATCACAATCCGATCATTCTCCAAAACATAGAGAAAATTACTGTCTGCATCGGTATAGATTGCCTTAGCGGTGGTTAATACGCCATCTTTAAGCGAGTAGGAATCGGGAACGCCTTGCGTAAATTTTAAAATATTATCATTAGTTACCACCCAAATGGATCCGTCAATAGCCAAATCTTTTGCATCTGAAAAATCAAGAGATACTTCATTTTCAAACCAAGAGCGGGGAGAGCCAAATCCGCTATCAGTTTTCGCAAGTTTCAGTATACCGCTTTGTGTATCAAGTACATATAAATTTTCATTAAATGCCTCAAGTGCAATTGGATTACTGGTACCTTCAAATGAATCGGTAACTGTTTGCTTTTCTTCATCAATTATTTTCTTATCTGGAAGTAAAACATACGTTTTTCCAGATGCGTGTGCTATATCCACCGCCTGTTTAAACGTGTCATCTGAAGCTTCAATAGTGCTATTCTTTTTTTCAAGAGAGGTTCTGTAAAGTGCTCCTTGTTCCCGATCTACAAAAACGAGCGTGTCGTCAGATCGATGCATACGATATCCTTCTGCGCCATCTTTAATCCAGGTGATGTCCATAAAAAGTGCGGGTTCAGTTATTTCATACTTTCTCTCTGATTTTTGAAGTAATTCATTTGTCCGATTAATTAAGGAAACGATCTCTTGGTATTCTTTTGACTCCTCAGGAAATGCATTCAGTGCTTCTGCAAGTTTTTCTTGAACCGGGATGAGTTTGCCCCGTGCTTCATTAGGGTTAACGTCAACGAGAGCAGATCCTTCATCTAGAGGTGTACTGACCGCTCCGAGTACCTGTTCGAGTTGTTGGGCGCGTTGTACGCGTGCACGCTGTCGGGTACCAAACACGAGACTGCTTATGAGAAGTATTGCTAGAATTGATCCTACGGTCGCGGTTATCTTTTTTCGGGGAGAGCTGCCAAATCTTGGCTTTTTCTCGTCAGGTGGCACGGATATAGAATCGTATATGGCAACTGTCTCAAGAGGTGAATGTTGAACAATGAGACACGCGGCTCCGTCCGCATAGTCTGATTGATGAAGAAGCGCGGCAATATCCTCTTTAATATCGTTTAATTCTTCCGGCTGAGCAAGTTCTGCAAGAGTCTCTTCAGATATGGATCGTATCAAAGCAGGAGTACACAAAAATACACGATCATGGGTATCAAGAGGACCTGATATAGATTGATCACTGACAAAAATGGGTGCCCAGCGATTATTTCGATAAAGATAAACGGTTCCGTTGCCACGTCCGGTTAGGTAAAGCACATCGCCGACAACGCAACCGAGAACAAGAGCAGAATCTTCTGGAAGATCAAGTGTTTTTAAGAGTAATTCAATTTGAGGGAGCGTTGTGGGTTGTAGTTCATCGTAACGATCTTGTATCGTTTGCAAAATTCCGTGGCCAATTTCAGATATATGTTCTTGATAAGGTAATTCAATAACGACCAATAAGTTATTATGTGCTAACGTTTGACCCCATCGACTCAGGGTCGGACCGACAGCAGAGACAGTTTGCATAGGCAGCTATAAAATAATAAAGGCGAGAATTATCAAAATAATACTGAGTACAAAATGAATATATGCTAATAATTCGAG
Source organism: Candidatus Roizmanbacteria bacterium RIFCSPLOWO2_01_FULL_40_14 (assembly GCA_001788215.1). Lineage (GTDB taxonomy): Bacteria > Patescibacteriota > Microgenomatia > 2-01-FULL-40-14 > 2-01-FULL-40-14. Next base: position 21,553 of record MGAO01000013.1, read on the forward strand.
AAAACCACCGAGCTGTGTTGTGACCGTTTGGCGTTTAATGCGTATTTGAGAAATAAGTATGAATGCAAATATGCCATAAACGACCAAGGAAGTTATGATCATGATTTTGATGATCAGACTAATAGAGTCGTTGAGGAAAGAATTGGGAAATAGTTCGTTCATGTTACTTGCCCTAACAGATCAATTAAAATTTGTGCAACCCGTTTGGGCTGCGGAATACCTAAAAACTCAATATTAGCTTCAGTTCCCGCTGTTTGTACAAAGACGTTACCATAGTCAAATAGAGTTGCTAATACGCCAATTCTTCGGTAAGTGACGTCTTCAATTTGTGTTATGCGGGTAGCGGAGACCTCCTGAACGAGGAGATATGCAAAGTCAATATCAACGACGCGCTCATTCGTCACAATATTAACGTTGTAATACCAAAGAATAAAGTTGACATATATAAACGCGAATGTCATAAGGTACCAAAAGCTGAAGATGATAAAACGGTAGTTTAGAGGAATAGAAACGGGAAGAACATTCTCGATGAGGGGAAGCAGAAAAAAAGGAAGTATTGTTATAATGAATGCCGATATGATCCATGGAATTTGAGTGATGGGGTGCTGCCGCAAAAATAAAATAACTTGTTCTGTTTTTGTTTGTGTCGCAAAACGAATATGGCGGGGATGTTGAATAAATGCGCCTAGATTATGATTCCTTTCTTTTCCAACGTGAGCAGCGACGCTTTTATTTTTAGTCTGAGCGTCAGGTGGTGTGTGACGATCGTTTGTGGATGGAGATTCGAAAAGAACCGGCATTTCTACTCAAGTATAGCATAGATACGGCGAATTCCAGCGCCCGCAGAGGACTCTTTAGTGATTCTAAAATGACCCAGTTCTTTCGTGTTCGTTACATGGGGACCACCGCATATCTCTTTTGAGAATGATCCAACGGAATACACGCTGACTTTCTCCGGATACCGTTCGCCGAAAAATGCCAAAGCGCCCTCTTTGATCGCTTCATCATACGTCGTTACCCGTTTTGAAACCGAAAGATTTTTGCTGATTTGCTCATTGACCATGTCTTCAACTTGTTTGATTTGTACGTCAGTCATTTTATCCGGATATGAAAAATCGAATCGGAGACGTTCAGCAGTTATATTTGATCCTTTCTGTTGGACATGAATTCCCAAAATAGTTCTGAGCGATTGATGGAGAAGATGTGTTGCGGTATGGAGTTTAACGGTCTGTTCAGATTGATCGGCAAGCCCGCCTTTAAACTTTCCTTGTGAACCTTGGCGTGATGCCGTTTGGTGTTTCATTTTTTCTTCGTTAAAACCCTTCAAGTCTATTGAAATATTTTTTTCGTCAGCAAGCTCCTTGGTTACTTCTACCGGAAATCCATACGATTCATAGAGGAAAAACGCATCTCCTGCAGTTAATTTCTTATGCGTTTTTATCATCCGTTCAAATTCTTTAAGACCCCGTGAGAGTGTTAATTGAAATTTTTGTTCTTCGTTCGTTAATTCTTGTACTATTTTCTGTTCGTGTTTGTTTACTTGCGGATACGCTGTTTTAAAAATACTCATTGCTGATTGGGCAAGTTGTGCCGTAAATCCTTGGGTTAGATTAAGATCCCGTCCATGGCGTATACTTCGCCTAATTAATCTTCTTAAAACATATCCTTGGTCTTTGTTTGACGGTGTTACCCCGTCTGCGATCAGCATAACCGATGCCCGCATATGATCGGCAATAACACGCATGGACGATTGATTGTTTTTATCGTATTCTTTTCCACTTAGTGATTTTATTTTTTCAATAATCGGCCAAAGAACATCTATTTTGAATACATCCGGATCGTTTGTCATAGCAGCAAGTATTCTCTCCAATCCGCCGCCAAAGTCGACGTTTTTCTTTGGGAGTTCTTCAAGTTGTCCCATTCCATTTTTTTTGTATTGAATAAAAACAGAATTGCCAATTTCCAAGAATCTTCCGCAGTCACAGTTTGGATGACATTCTTTTCCAAACTTTGGATCGTGTTGTACCTGAGTAAATTCATAAAATACTTCACTATCAGGTCCGCCGGCTTCACCCTCCGGCATATTTTCAGGAATACCAGCTCGGCTCCACCAATTTTTCTCTGCAGGGTAGGCGTGTATATGGTCGCTTTTAATCCCCAGCTTTTTCCATATAGAAATTGATTCTTCATCTTTGGGAACTTCTTTATTTCCTTCGAAAACCGTCACGTACAGTTTTTCTTTGGGAAGTCCTAATTCTTTCGTCAAAAATTCCCAGAACCATGCAAGCTGTTCTTCCTTGAAATAATCACCCAAACTCCAGTTTCCCATCATTTCAAAAAAAGTCGTGTGTCTGTTATCGCCAACCTCTTCAATGTCTTGTGTCCTGAACGATCGTTGAATATTATAGAGCCGTGTTCCGAGAGGGTGTTCTTGTCCTAAAAGATAGGGGACGAGCTGCTGCATGCCTGAACCGTTAAATAATGTCGTCGGATCATTTTCTAAAACGAGGGGAATGGGAGGTATTTCTTTGTGATTTTTGTCTTCCCAAAATTTTGAAAAATTATTTCGTAAATCAGTGTGTTTCATGAAGGTATTATACCGTAAAAACGAGCAATTGCTTTGTCTTTCTTGTCTCCTTACCAATTTATTGTACATCGAGCTAATTCTCAGAAATATATTTACAGTGCTATAATTGCTAAAAATGATCGAAGTAACGGGCGAATCTCAAGAAGTAAACACTTCTGTAGCATCTGAAAAAACACCATATAGCGTAGTCACTCTCGAAGCCTTTGACAAATCATTTCCTGAACACACTACGGATCTTGGTTACATCCTAGATGGTATAGATAGGCAACTGGTTAACAATTATACGCAACAAGAGTCTCATATTTTTCCCGGCGTTTTCTTTCCTATGAGTAGTGTTTTTGTTTCCTGCATATGCAGTTCCACCAGACAGTGGTCCCTTTTATGTTCAAGACGTTGGAATAGATCGTGTTATCCGAGAACTACCAAAAGTAGTTCACGCCTTACAAGAAGGAAAAGTACCGCCTGAAATTACCGTATATTTTATGGGATCTCCCACAGCTCTCGGTGGTCAAGTAACAGAAGAATGGATTGCAGCTGTAAATAAGAACGGGATGGATACATACGGGAGGCTTTATGCAGAATATATTAACAGTCTAAAAAATACATACACTGTTGAAGCGGCAAGCGAAGATGATAGTCAGAAGAGGTTTACATGGAAAGAAATGCGACATGGAAATGACAGAATCGTATTGCAAGGAGTATCAAAAGGTGCAATTGTTGCTGATCGGACATCAAATCATTTAGATCCAAAACTACAATTCATAACACAACGCCTCTTTGATAATCCAGCCGGAGATCATAGGCCAGGAGAAACAATGAGAGGACTACAATCCGCAGCGGGTCTTATAGGTGAAACGGTGGGTCGAATATTAACTGATCCTGTGATGCAGGGATTAATGAAAAGGAATCCCTCCTTCGGAAAATATATAGAGAAAAAGAAAAATATTCAGCCTGATAGTAGCGAGCAAAAAAAACTAAAAATGAGAGCTCAATTAGCCGAAAGTCGAGTGTTATTTTTCGGTCAACCATTGGACAGCGAAAAACGCTCATTTGAACGTCAGGGACTTCAAGATCCATTGTCCACAAATTTGGAAGACTTATAAGAACGACACCGGAAAATACTCCTGATGCACATGCGTTACTATCAGAAGAAGGCCATATCCTTAAATCTAAATTTAAAGGCCACCATTTTTTCTTTTACGATCGGTACAAACGCTGGGTAAAAATTTTAGACTATTGTGGAGGGAAAATTGGCAAGGCTGAAGAAAAGTATGAATAGGAAGATTACCCGCTACAATTGACGAAAATACTCTTGAAATCTCCTCATCCCCTCTTCCAACTCTTCCATGCTCCTTCCGAAACAAATCCGCACGTGTCCTTCGCCGCCGGGGCCAGAGTCGGAGCCGGGGACGAGGGCGACTTTGGCTTTTTTCAACACGTCCATACAAAACGCATCGTCGTCTTTTATATTTTTTAATTTTGGAAAAATATAGTAGGCGCCGTCAGGAGTAGAAAACTCAAAATAATCAGATAATTTGTTAAGTTCTTGTACTGCAAAATCTCTTTGTGTTTTATACGTTGTACGTGCTTCTTCAGCAATCCGATCAAAGTGTTTTAAACCTTCAAGTACCGCATATTGAGAAACGACTGGCGCACAATTTACCAAGACGTCGTGGACCGGAATTATTTGTTGGATTAATCTTTCTGGTCCATGAAGCGCAGCAATCCGCCAGCCGCACATGGCAAATACCTTAGAAAAGCTGACAATTCGTAGTACGTTGTTTTGGAAGCGAGTATCCTCACAAAGAACGTACGGTTTTTCTCCAAAATATATATCGTGGTATACATCATCAAGCACAATTACGAAATTATGTGTTAACGCAAGCTCTGCGAGTTTAACTAAATCATCTTTTGGAATAACGGATCCGGTCGGATTGTTAGGATTACAAAGAATGAGGAGTTTCGTCTTATTAGAGATTGTTTTTTCTAATACTTCAAAATCAATACGCCAGTTACTCTTTTCATCAAACGGTACTGGTTTTAAAACCCCCCGCGCGACTGAAACGATATTTCTGTAGTTTGCAAAATAGGTTGGAGTAAGGGTTATCGCTTCGTCTCCTGGTTCGAGAAGAGACAGTGCAATTGAGGAGAGTGCTTCGACCGCGCCAACGGCGATGATAATTTCAGAATCCGGATTATAGTTTAAATGTTGTTTTTGAAGAAAAACACTTAATTCTTTCCGAAGTTCAGGAAGGCCGGCTGAAAAAGAGTAGCGATCCGCATAGCCGTTGTTAATTGCCTGAGTTGCTGCTTCTCGAATCATATTATCTGAGGAAAGTCCTGGCAATCCTTGGGCAAGGGAAATAACACCGTCTATTTTTCGCGCTTCGAGTTCAATACGTTTAATGGCTGAGAGTAGTGGTTTCATATTGCAACGATGTTTACTTAGTCGAGTTCTTTCACCTATTTCATTCTTTCATTGCGAAAAGCCGAGATATATCGTACAATTGAGCCTATCATGAAGGGAAATTCATACGATCACAAAAAGATAGAATCCAAATGGCAGAAGATCTGGGAAGAACAAAAACTCTATCAAACCCCTGAAGGAGTTACTCAGAAAAATAAATTCTATATTCTTCCACAACTCCCGTATCCATCCGGTGAAGGGCTTCATGTGGGACACGCCGAAGTTTACACCGCGTGTGATATTTATGCGCGCTTCCAGCGGATGAACGGGAAAAAAGTTCTCCAAGTAATCGGGTGGGATGCGTTTGGTCTGCCGGCTGAGAATTTTGCCATTAAAAATAACGTCCATCCGCGCATCAATACCAACAAAGCTATTGATAACTTTCGAAATCAAATTAAATCTCTCGGTATTTCCGTTGACTGGAGCAGAGAAGTAGGCAGCCATAATCCTGATTATTATAAATGGACGCAGTGGTTTTTCCTGTTATTTTACGAACGAGGATTGGCTTATCGCAAAAAGCAAAAAGTGAACTGGTGTCCGTCGTGTAAAACGGTTCTAGCCAACGAACAGGTGGTCGACGGCAAATGTGAACGGTGTGCTACTGAAATTGAACAAAGAGAAATGGAACAATGGTATTTAAAAATTACCGAGTATGCTGACCGTCTCTATGATGATTTAGATAAAATAGACTGGCCGAAGGAAACCATCCGAAGGCAGAAAGAGTGGATCGGGAAGAAAAAAGGAGCAGAAATTACTTTTAATCTTTCCGTCCCGGGACAGAAAGAAGGAAAGCATGGCGTCAATGTGTTTACGACCCGGCTTGATACGATTTTCGGTGTGACATTTGTCACGGTTTCTCCTGAAGTTGCCAAAAAGTGGCTGGATGTGGGATGGCAGGCGACGGATGAAGTTAAGAAGTATGTTGAAGATTCATTATCAAGAACCGATAAAGAACGGATGGCAGGCGCCGGTGATAAGACCGGTGTTTTTACTGAAGTATATGCGATTAATCCCGTGAATCAGGAAAAAGTTCCGGTGTGGGTGGCCGATTATGTGTTAGGAGATGTCGGAACCGGAGCAGTTATGGGTGTACCCGCACATGATGAGCGCGATTTTGAGTTTGCAAAGAAATATAATTTACCGATAAAAGTTGTAGTGATGCCATTTATGGCATCTAAAAATGAGAAAAATTATCAGGATGCGATGAATCGCATCACAACAGAAAAAGTATTTACTGAAGACGGAGTGTTGGTTAATTCAGGAAACTATGACGGGTTACCTTCCGAAGAAGCGCGAAAAAAGATTTTAGATGATGCACAAAAAGATAATTGGGCAACAGAAAAAACGACGTATCATCTCCATGACTGGTCTGTCTCACGTCAGAGATTCTGGGGCGCACCGATTCCAATGGTATACGATGACAGGGGAAAACTACATCCCGTAAAGAAAGAAGATTTGCCGGTTATTCTCCCTGAAGATGTTGATTTTAAACCGACCGGACAGTCGCCGCTCACATACTCTGATTTATTTCAAAAAGGCGTCGAAGAAAAATACGGAAAAGGTTGGAAACGAGAAGTAGACACGTTGGATACGTTTATGTGCTCGAGCTGGTATTACTATCGATATCTTGATCCTCATAATGATCAGGCATTTGCTTCAGAAGAAGCGTTGAAAAAATGGATGCCCGTAGATTTTTATTTAGGAGGCGTCGAACATGTAAACGGACATCTTTTGTACGCCCGATTTTTCACCAAAGTTTTGTATGACGCGGGATATATAAACTTTGACGAGCCGTTTTCCGTACACCGGCACCAAGGGACCATATTGGGTCCTGACAACCACCGCATGAGTAAACGATGGGGGAATGTCATCAACCCGACCGATGTTGTTGAAAAATATGGCGCTGATACGGCTCGTGTCTATGAAATGTTTATGGGTCCTTTGGAACAGGATAAATCATGGAATGATAATGCCGTGCAAGGCGTTCGAAGGTTTTTAGTCCGGATTTGGAACTTAGTTCAAGATGAGAAAAAGTCACTGGCAGATACTTCTTCTGAAACACTGCAGCGATTGTTGCATAAGACTGTCCAGATAGTCAGTGACGATACAAAAAATCTTAAATACAATACAGCCATTGCACGGTTTATGGAATTTACGAATTTATGGATGAGACAAGGAGAGCAATTATCAAAAGATGATACGAAGACATTCTTAAAATTATTAGCACCATACGCGCCGCATATGACTGAAGAACTATATCAAAAGATCAAGGGATCTCTGGCGAAGCCAGATCTCGCTCCGCGAGAAAAAGATCAAGTGATCAAAGAATACAAATCAATACACTTAGAATCTTGGCCGTCCTATGATGAAAAATTGATTCAAGAAGACAACGTGACGATTGTTGTGCAGGTAAATGGGAAAGTACGACAGACTCTAGATGTCAGACATCAGACTGCAGAAAATAAAGTAGAAGTTATTGCATTGGTACAACAAGACGAAAAAGTAAAGAAATACTTGGAAGGAAAACAGATCAAACAAGAAATCTTCGTTCCGGGAAAACTGGTGAATTTTGTGGTTTGACCGGCTTATAACTCAGAGGCCAATTTAAATCCGTTTCGTTTATAAAACTTATCAAAGCTGAATATAGCATCAGCGTCATACTTTTCTGCAACCGTTGCCACAATCGCATCAAAAATAGTGTTTTTCTTACTTGATCGTGGATTCATGTAGTTACGTGCACTTTTTAATGTTTGCTGGTTAACTTCAGCAACAAATACTGTTGGTTCTATCATATACTGGATTGTACCAATTGCGCTTGCCGTACTGTTCAAAACTCGCTGCATATGGGTTGCTGATTCGGCTATTGTTGTTGCAGGATAAATCAAAAAGGCGTTTAGATCAGCCAACCTCTGGGAAATTGTCATTGCTTCACCGTGAAGTTCATCCTTAGGATTTGTTTGAGCGATAATAGCGTCGCTATCAACAACGACTCTTGGTGGTTTGCTCATCATCTTTACTCCAGTCTTTATCCCATAACAATTCATCGATCCTTCGGGCGCTATCTTTCGGCCCCTTCATCTTATACTTCTTTCCCAAATCTGCTAATTTCAATAGAACTTCAGCACCACTGTTACTATGCATGTTTAATTCTTTGAGTCCTTTTGCCAAAGCAGTTCGTATTATTTCGGCTTTACTTTTTTTATACTGTTTAACCAACGTTTGTATCTGCTTGTGTAATTGTTCCGGTATATAGAGATAGGTTTTTAACATAATAAATCTATACTAACATGTTGTACGACATGTTGTCAACAGCTTAAAACAGAAACAGACTGCTTGAAGGCAATCTGTTTCTCAAGAATACGCTGTAACTTATGTTATCGAACAGCTCTCTTTAGCGTCTTGCCGGCAGTAAATCCGGGAGTCTTTCGTGCCGTAATCTTAATGGCTGCACCGGTTTGTGGGTTGCGCCCGGTACGAGCGGCACGTTTTCTCACTGAGAATGTCCCAAATCCGGTAATAACCGCTTTATCTCCTCGTTTCAGAGAATCAGCAATAGCATCAAAAATAGCATCGACTGCTTCTTTTGCTGCTTTTCGTGTTAAGTCTGCTTTTCGCGCGACGTGCTCGACTAAATCTGCTTTTGTCATATAGTTTCACCTCCCTTAGAAGCTCTTTACGAGCTTGTGAGTATTAGAGCTTCTTAGGCCCGTCCGAAGCGAATATTTTGTTTGCGAAGATGTAAACTTCGAAACAAACATGAGCGAAGGAGGGCTAGCTCATTTATATCAATTTAGGTTGTACTTACTGGCTAACTTAATTTAGCCTATTATTGCAATATAAACAATCTACACTGTTTAAGAAAGGTTGTCAAGAAGGGAAAATCTATTTTACTACTTCTGTTACCTGAAGTTCTCTGATGAGGGTTATCTTGATGCTTCCCGGGAATTGAGGGAATTTTTGTTTTATACGGTCTTTTATTTTCTGAGCGGTGATCATGGTTTGAGAATCGTCCAGATTTTTCGGATCAACGATGACGCGAATCTCCCGTCCCGCCTGCATGGCATACACATCTTCAATCCCGGGGAATTCTTTTGGAATTGCCTCGAGCTCTTTCATACGTTTGACATATTCGCCCAGATCTTCCATACGGGCTCCGGGCCGAGCTCCTGAAATGGCATCCGAAATATATACCAATACTGCCTCGACTGACGGAAAAGGAATATCTTCATGGTGAGCGGCGACACATCCTACCACTTCTTTTGGCATGTTAT
>MGAO01000014.1 GCA_001788215.1 Candidatus Roizmanbacteria bacterium RIFCSPLOWO2_01_FULL_40_14
TGATGAAAGTAGGATAAGATTATAATTATGGATGCCCGCATTAATCAGAGCTTTATCAAAAGCAGATAGAAGTGTAGAACCATGACCGACTGAGGAGACGATAGTAATGTTCATAAATTATTTGATTAAGTGAGCATAGTAAACACAGAGGATTATGTCAAGCAAGTTTATTGAAAGCTATATAATATGGTTGTTTCATTACATAGATAAATTAATTCTAAATATCACAATATATGAAAAGATCAGCCTCTGATCCTTACCAAAAGCCAGCTCATGCCTACTAATACACTACCCGCTACTATTTTATCTATCATTCTCCAATGAATAAATTCACCATTTAATAAAACTATTCCTAGTATGGTAACAGTAAACCATATCAACGACTGGATTTCAGCTGAAAGTATTCCTACATCCTGCATAAATTTTACACTCAACCAATAAGATGTAATTCCTAATAAAAATCCTTGAGCAGAATTTAATAAAGAAGAAAGTTTGAGAATTCCACCTACCCACATTTTGGCGGCATGGGTAAATCCATAAGCGTCCCCAATACCTGAAATAACTGTTAATAAAATAATCACGAGTACTTTCATACTAGCTTATTCCTTCTGTGAATTTTTAAAATAGTGAAAAGTTACCTCGTCGAGCGGAAAGTAAAACTCAATAATAAATCGAGGATCCTGAATAATAGGCACCATTAAAAAATGGAACTGAAGTCTTTTTTTCGTGTCTTCAGGATGAATAATAATCTCTCTATCATAATTTGCGATATCTGCATACGAAATGTCTTTATTGAGTAATTCATGCTTTTTTGCTTCTTGCCACAATGTTCGAAACAAGCTGTTTTTTATTAGAGTTCCAATCAAACTGCTATACCATTGTTCTCGAGTTCTTTCTTTTTGAGCGTGAACAAATTGTATAAGTGTGCGAAGAAGCATATCGTGAAATTCCTGTTTCTCGAGTCTATGAAGAAATTTATGCGGTGGATAATCCGGATGAAATAGTATTTCTAATATGTGTTTAGGCGAGTCCTTACTACTTTCATTTAATACTCTATAGTGATGAAGAACTTTCTGTGCCATTTCATTCAAATACACTATTCGCCAACTAAAATCATACACATAAATTGGGTACTTCCACTGGGATATAAAAGGATCAATGAGACGTTGTATTTTATGGATCTCTTCACTCGTTGGTATATAACCACCCGCTAATAAAAGTTGTCCTTGTTCCGAATCATTTAACTGTAGCACTTGCATTAGTTTATCAACTGTTTCACGAGTAGGTTTATGAGTTGTGCCTTGTTCTATCCTGCTAAGTCGAGAGGGCTCAGTCCAACCAAGAGCATAAGCCACATCTTGCTGAGTGAGATTTTTCCGTATACGTAAATCTTTAAGTAATCCGCCAAATGATGCCGGTATCATAAATTTTGTTTGTTTAACACCTTGATTTCTGTAATTATATCATGTATCATATTATTGATACACAAGATAATATGATAGATCTTAACTATCTTAGTTTGCTTCGGAATATTGTTAATAACTTGACTAATCAATACGGAGATCTATCTATTGTCGAATTTGAGAGATTATACAAAACTGATGATGTGTTTCGAAAAAATATTCAGCTTGAGATTAAAGACATGTTGCTTTTGACTCAGAAGTTATACAAACAGGTCAATCAACGATAACTTTATTTCTTCTCAAAATACTTGAAGGTTTCAAGGTTTGCCGGCTTATGAAACTCGATAGTAACGCATCCCCGTCATCTGGCAGGGAGATTTTTTTTCACTAACTTGTGATAATAACCCATAATTTAGGTACTTGACTTCCGAAAATATGGTGTTAAAATGGAAATATGATAAAAAGAACTATTCTAGTTGCTCTAGAAAAACATCTGTCAGCACCTGAGATGACGGTTCTCATTGGCCCACGACAGGTGGGTAAAACATACCTCATGCAACTCCTGCAGGATCGATTGAAAGCAAAGGATGAAAAGACTGTATTTCTTAATCTTGATATTGATGATCACAAGCAGTTTTTTGTTTCTCAATCCACTCTTATCAATTATATACGCCTCCAGATAGGAGAATCGCGTGCGTTCGTGTTTATTGATGAAATTCAGAGAAAAGAAGATGCAGGGTTATTCTTAAAAGGTATCTATGATATGCATCTTCCCTATAAATTTATCGTTTCCGGCTCCGGTAGTCTTGATCTCAAATCAAAAATAAAAGAGTCAATGGCGGGCAGAAAACAGTTATTTTTCATTGAACCTATTAGTTTTGAAGAGTTTGTTCATTATAAAACAGACTATCAGTATGAGGATAAACTGCATGATTTTTTTGCTCTCGAGCAAACCCGCACACAACGTTTACTGGAAGAATATATGATGTTTGGCGGATACCCCAGAATCATACGCGCTGAAACAGTAGAAAAGAAAAAAACTGAGATGGATGAAATATATAGAAGTTATATAGAGCGGGATATCACCGATTTATTAAGGGTTGAAAAACCTGATGCCTTTACCAATCTGTTAAAGATTATGGCTTCTCAAATTGGCGGTCTGGTCAATATTACTGAACTTTCATCAACCGTCGGCATAGTAGATAAAACAATTCGGCATTATCTCTGGTATCTGGAAGAAACCTTTATTCTTAAAAAGATTACTCCCTATTATAGAAATGTCCGATCGGAAATCACCAAATCCCCCCTGTATTATTTTTACGATACCGGTATCAGAAACTATCTGCTCGGGTTGTTTGGCATACCAGTCGTTCCACCGGCACTGAGTGGCCATCTCTTTGAAAATATTATTTTTAACCTGCTGCGCCGAAATGCCCCTTTTGCCTCCACCCGTATTCATTTTTGGCGGACTATAGATAATGCTGAAGTAGATTTTGTTGTCAGCTCAGGATTGGACGTTATTCCTATTGAAGCAAAGTATACGAAATTACATAATATGCAAACTACCCGTTCATTTAAGTCTTTTTTAGATAAATATAAGCCAGCCAGGGCATATATTGTCCATTTAGGAGAAAAACTTGAGGGTAGTTTTAGTACAACAAAGATTACCTTCCTCCCCTTTTATGAAAGCGCGCTGATAATACCTACTTCTTCTCAAAATACTTGAAGGTTTCAAGGTTTGCTGGTGTGTAAAATTCTACTTCAAAACGTAGATCTGTTTGCACAGGAATAGTAAATAGATTAAAAGTTAATCGTAATCTGGAATCTTCCGGTACTGCATCTGTTTCCTGGAAATAGTTAACTACTTTACTTGTGTGTATCGTTGATCGTGCTTTTTCCCAATGTGTGCGAAATAGATCATTGTTCATCATTTTTTTTATTAAATCGGTGTACCATTTTTCTTTTGTTCTGTCTCTTTGCACTTTCATAAACTGTGCAAGAACTGATGTCAAGTGAGTACTCCAAACAGAATAATCTTTTTTACCTTTAAACCGGGTGTTTTGGGAATAGTTTTCATCAAACAGTATTTCGAGAATATTCGGATATTTATTATCCCCTGTCTTTTTGTAATGCTTGCTCAAACCATACACATGGTCAGCTACTTTATTTTCAAATACTACTCGCCGACTGAAATCGTAAACTACTATTGGAAATTTCCAACCCATTATAAATGAGTCAATTTGTTTGCGTACTTTGCTAATCTCCTCATTAGTTGGCAAGTAGCCACCACCCAAAAGCAATCTCCCTCGCTCTTCTTCATCAAGTTTCATCGCATCCATGATTCTATTGAGAAGTTCACGTTTGGGCCGTCCGACTCTCCCCTGCTCAATACGTGAAAGCCGAGATGGTTCTTTCCATCCGACCGCAAATGAAATCTCAAGTTGAGAAATATTTTTCTGAAGTCTATAGTCTTTAAGAAGCCCTCCCAGTGTTGCTGACATATCCGTATGATACAGCAAAGCGGCTCAGGCTTCAAGTGGAAGGAATAAGGGAAGAACTTATAGAACCCTATTAACTAATAGGTTATAATATGACTAGTGAAACCTCAAAATACCAAACATAAAATTCTTCAAAACACCGATCTTACGGAAGCACAAATGTATGCTACTATTGAAACATTTAATCGTCACGCGAGAGATTATGCTGAAAAATGGGAATGGAACCCGCATACTATAAAGGAAATTAAAAAATACAATATAAATCCATTTCTCAAATATGCAAAACCAAAAGGAAAAGTGTTAGTTGTTGGATCACGAACGGGACGAGATCTACATTTTTTCAGCCAAAAAGGATTTAATTGTCTCGGCACTGAATATTCATCTGGCTTAATCGAAGAAGCGCTTCAGAGAGTCCCCTATGGTATGTTTGTACATCTAGATCCACGCTCGCTACCATTCATGCCTAATAGTTTTGATGCAATTTATGCTGACGACATAGCATATTTACCTATTAAAAATATTAAAAAAACGGTGCGAGACCTTAAGATATTCTTAAGAGATAATGGTGTCTTGTATCTCTCTTTCCGCATCGGTGATAACAGTATTCTTGTTATGGATGAGTTTGATGATAAACGCTATATTGCTCTTTATAAAAAGAAGGACCTTACGGATTTTATTGAATCACTCGGGTTCAAAATAATATGGGATAAAAATAGCCCCCATACTGATCCGGGTTTACCTAACTGGTATAGCTTGATAGCCCGTAATAAATGAAATTCTACTTCACCGGTGCAAACAATACGTCTACAAATTACTCTTCTTTATCTAATCTCATAGTAGCGTACTTACAAAAATCCGGACATGCTGTATATAGAATCAGTAGCAGTGAAGATCATTTCAATTCATTTTCAGAACATAAAATAAAAGCACTCTATAAAGAATGGTCAGCTTATATCAGCGATTGTGATTGCGTAATCATCGAAGGTTCGTATCCATCTAATGTTCACATCGGTTTCGAAATCGGTTTACTTGCTGCACGGAGCAAGCCAGTGATATTATTGTACGAAAGAGGAAAAGATCCAGTAATGATAAACACTCATTACTCAAGACGGATCATAAAATCTGAATACACGGAAAGCACGCTTTCTGATACCATTAATTGGTGCATTGAGGAGGCCACACGAACCATAAACAAAAGATTTACGTTTTATATTCCCCATGATATTGATGCTTTTCTTGATAAGATATCTCAAAAACGAAAAATGTCACGATCGGAATTTATTAGAATGCTTATTGAAAGTGAGATGAGCGACTAATAGTATGTCGACAAAACGCGATGATAGGGTGCTAGTTCTTTTTCCATGTCTTGTGATAAATGCCATAATGCATTATCAACTAAAACCGGTGGTTTGCCAATTTCATGAGCTATCAGCTCACAGGCCCAAATAGTAGATGCTCGTATTTCAACTTCTTCAGGGCTATTTGCTTCAAGTATCGTGTAAGAGTTGACTTTATCAGCAAGACGAGGATCGTATTTTACTATGCCAAATCCGCGCAGGATTTGAGGAAGTTTATAATCGGCAAAAATAGTAAGATGCTCGGTATCTTGTATTGTCACATCGGGAAGAAGTGAGATATCGTATGCCGCTATTTGTGCACGTTTAAGAAGTGAAACCTTTTCTCCTTTATAATGAGACATATCGCGAAATGACGGGAACATTCGCAGAATTTCTCTAACTATATTTACTGCATTATAATCTGCTCTTTCCAGTAATTTTTCGACCGATCCATCATATCCATTCATTAATGCATTTCCTGCTTCACGTAAAAACTCTCCACGTTTTTCCAGAAGCGGTATTTCCGTATCGTGTCTACCACGAAATAGAGAGGCAACATCTTTATCGGTGACAGCCACCAGATATGATGTATCAAGAACCGGCACTTCTTCATCAAGGGCTCGATCAAAACAAGCCACAAGCGCATGCCATCCATCAGAAACACAACCGTCAGGATACTCAATATTCCACTTCTCTTTTCCGGGAATAGTCCAGAAGCAAAAATTTACGACGTCTTCCAAAAACACTTTCTGAGGATTTACAGCATTTCTCCCAAATTGTTCCTCCGTCAGCACATCGTTTCGTGAAAGTTTTCTTCGTATCTGATTGGCCAATTGTCTGATTCTTCCGGGATGTATCGTGACAGAATCTGCGTGTTCAATGACATATTTTGTAGACTGTAATATACCAAATGGATCCTTGCGCTCACTAAGTACTTGTTCGATCATATATGAATCAACTTCTTTTCTCACACACATCATTGTAACATCTAAGTCTATTATGCATATGACACTATCATACAAATATTCGAACCGAGTATGAATTGCAATATTTAATACTATCTATAGTATTAAGAAGGGGTAAATTAAATCATGGACTATCTACATACTAGAAAGGAATGGAAAAGTGCATCGTTTCTTATTTGGTTATTAAAAGAACAAGTTGACTCAATTCAGTATGCATATAAAAATGATGGTGAATTTGACAAAGCATTCAAAGAAGATTTTGTAATGAGAAAAAACCTGGAACTGGAATTAAAAGACATAACTATAATAGTAAGTCAATTGATATCTATTACAAATAAAAAAGTTGAAAGTAAGATCCGGAATTTATAATAACAATGAGACTAACTGTTTGATTTATCTCGAAATTTGCGTTATCAGTTTCCATCTCCCCAATTTTCTCTCGCCACATAAAACCTAGATCTTTAAGCAAGCATAAATCGATGGAGAGTGAAGATATGATAAATAATAACGATAAAAGAAAACAGTAAAGCAGTAATTAATAATCTTTTCATACTATCTTTTATACATGAATGAATTTAATTTGTCAATTTTTTGATTAATTGTGCAGGAGTAATGAGGTTGTTTTTATTTTTTGCGCTGTAACAGATTACGTTGCTTCTGTAATTCGTGATAATATTTCTCAAGTTCAGTCCCTTTCAAATATTTCCATGCATTCTCCCAAAACTCGTTTAAAAGGACCGAATCATGTCCTAGCCGTTCATATTCGAGTGCTTGCATGGCCATTTCAAGCTTTTCAATTCGCTTTAAGAACGTTGCCTCAGGCGTTTTTTGTGCTACCCACTCTTCCCACAGACTAATATAGTGCTCTTTTCCAGGTATATCTTTAAAAATCTCTTGAATTGCCCGTCTTTCGTCTTCATGTTTTTTATCAAGAGAAGCAATCGTTTCCGTACCACTTTCATATATAGCATCTCCGATGATAGATTCACCTAGATCGTGGACAAGAGCCATTTCCATGCCATAAATGCAACACGAAATGAATGATCAGTAACACTCTCCACATTCTCAATGCCTTTTAATTGCCAACCCAAACGAATAACTGATTTAAGCCGACCGGCATGTTCAAACAGTGTTAATAATTCATTTTCCATGAAGAAGGATGAGTTACAAGAAACCACTGTTCCCTATTTGAGTTTGGATTTACTAATATACCCGTCATAGCATCAGAATACTGTTTATATTGTTTGGCTAATCGAACTTGAAGCAGCGAAATAATAGAAACAGGAAAGATTAACTCAGTAAGTGCCTTTGAATCAGATAATTTAATGACGCGTGGTCTAAAGGGTAGAACATATTCAAGAAATTTTGTATAGCGGTGTTTTTTATGCACTATATGAGTGTATAAGGAATGCTTGAGCAAACAATCTTTTGCAATGGCTCGATGTAATTGTTCACGTTCCCCTTCTGAAATATTCAAAATATCACAGAGTGAATCGAGCTCCTTTTGTGTGGGAATTTGTAATCCGCGCAGTATCCGTGAACATTGACTTGATCCAAACACATAGCCAAGCCTCTCCTCCGTCTCGAGTGAAAGTTGATTCAAATTCATACCGTTAGAAAACATAATTCGCCAACGGTTTGTTTGATAATATCGAGAAATAGCCGTGCTGAAAAATGACATATATTTACTACGTACGGTGCTTAAAGCCACGGACTTTAGCCCGTGGATGTAGCGTAGTTAGTTAACCGTGTTTTTAAAAAGCTACGTGCTTCAGCACGTACGTAGTTTACTATAGCAACTTATCATCTAAAAGTCATATCAGAATCTGATATGACTTTTAAGAATTTTGTTGATAGGATTTGGGTATGGATTATTTAAAGAGTTCTAAAGATTGGCAGAGTCCATCTTTTCTTATTTGGTTATTACATGAACGTACTAAGGAACTAAAAAGTTTTACGCACGGCATTTCTGAGGATGAATTTGATAACCTATGCCGGAATGATTCATTTTTGAGAAAGAATTTGGAATTGGAAGTGAGGGATATTGAGACTGTTGTAGATCAATTGCAGAAACTGTTGAGGGTTGCGTGAAACTCAGGTGATGTTTTCAATTTAAAAAATTTCTTTTAAAAACTTCTCTCGGATTTTTGATAAATTGATGCGTACGCATGATTTTTTCAAAACTTATTTAAATGCCGAAATACTCCTGATAAACGTGTCCGTGTTCTAAACTCCCCGCTGTTAACAACGTTATATTCTTCTCTTGTCCGAAATGTAACCGTATAAATTCTACCTCCTGTTCGCAAGCAAAAGGCGTGAGGTATACACTTTTTTGAATTCGTAAGAAATTCATACGCTTAAGAATTGAGCCAAGTTCATTTCGCACATGTCGTAAGGTATCGGGAATATCATAGATGACAATTCTCCATTTCCCATCCCATGGCTTCGAGGTATCTAACTCCAGTTCATCAAGAGCATATTTGAGAACGCGATGCTTACCTCTTTCAGTTAGAGAAACAGCACAGCTATCACTTTCGTCAACAATTTTAATACACCGTTGACGTCCCAGATTCTCAATCGTTCTTCGTAAATATGAACTGTTATATCTCTTCCACGAATCATCACTTGTTTGCTTATATATCTGCTTCCGGACTGCTTGAGCCGTTCCAGGTGCAATTAGCAACATCGTGAGTAGTGCACCTTTACCAAGAAGAGTAAGGACTTCTTTCACCGGAGCATATTTGTTTCTGCGCTCCTCATTCCTGAATTTTCTCTCAAGAAGTTTGCAAATGATAGATAATTGTTGATCGGTTATTTTTGAATTTTTCATGCGATCGCATTTAATTTTCAAAATTGTGACTTATAGTTTTTTTCTTATAACTAGTATTGCAATCTTATTTCTTCTCTACTTAATTTCTCTATTTCAATTTTTCCTGCGGTCTCTCAGGTATTGTATATACTCTTTCAGCGTCATGACTTGCACTTCATCACACCCTTCAAGATCTTGATCGTTTTCATCTTTTGCTTGAAGACATAGTTCTGAAGTGTCTGAGTCGATACCAACTTTATCGGTTTTGAAATAGATCTGTACATCTTTTCTCTTGTCTTTGTTGTAATCTTTATTGAATCGTCTCTTTCGATCGGGCTCTATGCCATTTGGACCAAACGTAATCCCGTCAATATTTAGTTTTGTTGCATCAAATGTTGGCGTGGAGTAAATAGTGACCGGCAGCCAATTCGGCCCGACGGGATAGAGAATTATGTCATTCGGAAGTAAGGGGTCAATAGAGATATCTATTTTTCGAGTAATGTCTTGTAAGTTCTTTTCTGGATCTGAGCTTGCAGTAAATTCGTATGAGTTAGTTTCTTCATTTACCGTATTTTCAGAAATATGTTCAATAACTTCGTCATTGCTACCCATCTTACTTCTAATTTCAATTCCACTCGTTTCCGTTTCCGATCCTGTGATAATTAATTGGTAAAGTCCTTCTACAGGACTATTAATATAAATTGTTCTTATACTCTGTTTTGTATGCGTTTCATCATCAGCCGTTATCTGTTCAATACCATACCAGGCATCAGGTATTTCGTTATATGACTGGTCTGTAACCGGATCATATCCTGACCTTCTACCTAACGGATCAACTATGAATAGTTTTGCTGGATCTGAAAACGTTCGAATGTTCAAATAAGATTTCTCATTTGGAAAAACTGGTTCGTAGACTATTGATTGTAAATAAGATCCATAACTTTCGCTCAGAGTTGTTGTAGTTGTACGTTCAGGATCATGAATTCTAAAAGTCTGAACACCGTCTTTTTGTGTATTACCCGAAGCAGCTATATAGTGGTCTGTTTCCGCGTCACTGTCATTATTCACCCCTAAAATTGCCGAATTCAGCTGACACATCTCCTCTCTCAAAGTATTTTTTGTGGACTTCACAGACATCTTAATGCCTTCTTTTTTTGCAAATTCGCTTACTTTATTGTAATGAAGCATTCCCCAATTTGTATACTGGGGATTATTTTTATCGGGTAGTGGTTTGCTTCCATTAGTGCTATAACCATAGTTTTCTTTTGACCAATTATTTAAATCGGACGGAGTAAATGTTTTATTAACGTCTTGCTGTTTTGCAAAATAATTTACAATCATGGTAGCTGAGGTAAGCGTACATCCCCACTCTCCTATTGTTTCAGGGGAATCTTCGCTATAGCGACCATCACTATCATTATCGATTTGAACTGCAGCTTTTTTGTCTCCTTCATATTCGACTGCATCTTCATCTAATTTTCCATCACCATCATCATCTATCTTAAACGGAACAAAAACCTTTTCACCATTACTATTCTCAAAATACCCTCCTCCTAACGCTTCATCTCTCCAGCGCTCATCTTTCTGCCTGAGGGGATTTCCATCTTCGTTTCCAAAATTTGGCAATAGGAACTCTGTAACCTGCGCACATTCTTCGGGAGGAATTGGTGTTATGGTTGGTTCTGGAGTGGGAGTAGGAGTCGTTGCGTCTCCACCCAACGTCCCATCAAGGTTTACTTTTTGGGCATAGATGTCACCATTCGTTAATCCATTTCGATAAT
>MGAO01000015.1 GCA_001788215.1 Candidatus Roizmanbacteria bacterium RIFCSPLOWO2_01_FULL_40_14
AACGGGTATATCCTCGGACGTTGACACAGTTTCTATCGTTTCAGAAAGATAGGGGAGCGGCATTACCTTCTCACGCAATGGTTGAGCATCTGATAATGGTATACCATTTGTCGTTTTAAGAAGAAGAGCAGAATCACTCAGTTGAATAATTTCTGATACGCCGGGAATTGAAATGATGCTTCCCACATCTCCTTCCAAAATATAATAATGAGAGACGTCAAATTGATCGTCTGCGATCAGTGCTGATTCGACCGTTAGATGAACCTGCTCGTATGTTGAACGGTTCATGGCCACGAGCATCAGAGGTGTTGAATAATCAGGATGCTCATAGGTTCCATAGACAGCCGAACTGAGATCTGCTATTTCAGCAAATTCTTTATCAGAACGATAGGAAATGAGGACGAGAAGTAACGGCTGGTCGTCATCATAAAAAGCCTGAACTGGTTTTACTAGGTATATCATGTTATGATCCTCGAATCGCATTTATAAATGCCGGCAAATTTTCAGTGTCAGATCCACCCGATGCCCATATCGCAACCCCCGTAATATGAGGTGCAATGTAATCTAAAAACTGCATACAATTGCTCCACGGCTGTGATCCACAACGTGAAGACATAACCTGAACATATATTTCAAAATTATCTCCGGTAATTGCTTTATATGCAGTTACGTCAGCAATTACCGCATCACGTCTCGCCTCAGCTGTTTGGCTTTCAATAAACTGTTGTTCTTGAAAAGCAACACCGGTAAGACCTGCTTCTTTCATGAGTCTAACAGCTTCTGCCCGCTGAGATTCTTTTCCTGCTAAGATTGAGTTTAGGCGTATAGGTCCCCATATCACTTTAAATCCGTATTGTTTAGCGAGATTAACCAGTCTAACAACAGAATTTTGATCACTAGCTGTATGCATCGTATTGATCTCTGTGCTGGGTGTACCAACAGACAGTTCCATATCGTATCCAATAATCGTGATGCCGGCATCTTTTAAATCCTGTGCATAATTTTCAAGCATCCATTGTGTCGTAGCATACGAGGATGTCATCATCAATTTTATTGCGTCCATAGATTTCATCTGTTGAATTTGAGACTGTAACTGAGACGCTTTTGCGCTCTCAGACATGCCTTCCACTGATCGATCCGTAAACCAACCATATGCATATATCGGAACAGAATCTGAACCGTACCCGGGCTGATAATTATAAGCAGAAATCATAACCGGCAATTCGGAACGAGAAGAAGCAGGAGGTAATGTTGGGATAGGAGTAGGTGTTGGATCTACAACATCTCTATCAGGCGTTGGCGTTGGTGTCGGAACAGGTGTCGAGGTAGGTTCTTCTGTTTTAATACAGCCTCCCGAAGCACCGGATAAAGAGCATGAAGTAG
Source organism: Candidatus Roizmanbacteria bacterium RIFCSPLOWO2_01_FULL_40_14 (assembly GCA_001788215.1). Lineage (GTDB taxonomy): Bacteria > Patescibacteriota > Microgenomatia > 2-01-FULL-40-14 > 2-01-FULL-40-14. The sequence continues at coordinate 1,384 of MGAO01000015.1, forward strand.
AACATCCTGCCGGAATAGTAATTGCATTACTGACTTTTGTTGCGGACGATTCGATGGATTGATCACACCGTGCATATGCTCCATCACCCGAAGCACAACTGGTACAGGCGTAGCGTTCGCATGAAATCACGATATCTGAACCTGATACGTTTGTAAGGGTAGTTGATCTACCAGAGCCATCTCCTTGTGAACAAGTAATATCAACGACTCCATCAGAATTTAGATCCCGTAGCGAATCATAAGCGCCTCCTTCGTGAGATGTTAGACTACAAGAATCTTCTGCCCATGCACTCCAGCAACGTCCAATACCGCCAAAGACCCAATCAACTTGCTGTGTTTTACCATCAAGTGTGGAATCATCTGGACCACCTATAGAGGTTGTCGGCGTTGGAAGAGAATCAGGAGATTCTGTCGGTGTTGCGGTAGGTGTAGGTGGTGGCGTCGGCGTTGAAGTTGGTTCGTCAGATGCTAAACTTTCAATTGCCCGCGCCAAATTCAGTCGTTTGCCATATGAACTATTTCCATCATCACCAGAAAACTCAGGTGTAGTCACAATATCCGTACCAGGTATATCATCCGCCGTGTCTACGAGAAGTTTTCGTACTTCAAAAGGACTCATGTCTTTTTCTGAAAGAATGAGTGCCGCTGCTCCCGCCACATAAGGAGAGGCAAAACTGTTTCCTGAAATAGCTATATAATTTCCATCAACTGCAGTAGTAAGAGGACAGTTAGTATCGAAGCATTCATTAGATCCGACATTACCACTCGGTGCAGAAATTATTTTTGTATCTTTCCAGGACAATGGTCCATATCCTGACCAATAAACATGCTGATCATCCGACCCAACACTCGTCACATGTAAAATATCCGGATGATTAGCCGGGCTCATACAAGCAGAATTGATCGGCTCATTAGCTGCCCCCGTGACTACCAGAGTATTATGAACTCGCGTAGCATATGAAATAGAGTCAGTAACGACTTTATCTCCTTCTGTTGCCACGTCTACCCTACAAATGCTTTCTCCGATAAAACTCATATTGATAACATTGGCCCCATTATCTGCCGCGAACTTTGTCCCATTTTCTATTGCATACGAATCAAATAATTGGCCGCCTATTCGTACTGCCATAATTTTGACATTCCAGTTGACACCAGCTACGCCGATACTGTTGTTTCCGATAGCTCCGGCGATGCCCGACACCATAGTTCCATGTCCCAGTGTATCAACTGCATCTATATCTTCCATCGGGTCGCTATCGTTATCATAGAAATCCCATCCGTAGACGGTGCCCCCGCCAACCTGCCCCGTCCACATATTATCTTTTAGGTCTTCGTGGTTATAGTTAACTCCTGAATCTAGAACCGCAATAACTATTGATTTGCTTCCGGTGGTAACATCCCAGGCATCTTCCGCATGTGAGATTTGGTGAGTCCATTGACGGGGATATGCAGTATCATTCGGAATTGCAATTGGCTTATAGACAAAATTTGGCTGTGCGTGTTTAACAAAATCAAGTTGTTTGAATCGAGTAACCGCCTCTTCAACCGTTCCTGTTTCGAACTCTATTTTAAATGTCCGATTGTCATACTGAGCAAGATGTGGTGGCAGATCTGAGGTTCCCAATTTAATGGTAGGTGCATTGGATATATCGATACTGGTAGGGTCCGGGTCAATTGAACGAATTTGTATCTCGTCAGACAGTGTTTTGTATCCTATCCCCGATGGCGTTTTCAAACGACTTTTTCGAAAGGGATTAAGGGAACTCAGTGAGTGGGATAAGAAATCCCAAAATGATTCATCTTGTCCTGGACCAATCTGCTCTCTGTAGAGCTCTGCAAGGGTAGCTTCACCTTCCGGAGTAAATTGCACCAAGACTTCATTATTCACATACGCTTCCTCATTCTGAGCATAAATACGATTCGAAAGGCTCAAAAACAAAGTGATACCCTGAAACGCGACCAAAATGAGAACGAAGTATTTTAAGCTCATACACTTCACGATACTAATATGTATTATAGTGCTATATTCCTCATTTGTTGTCAACGACTTGACAGCTTCTTACGACATTGCTATAGTACAAGACTAGTAAACTACGTACGTGGCTACATTCACGGGCTAAAGTCTATGCCTTTAAGCACCGTACGTAGTAAACTCCGCAAACAATGCGACTAAATATTAAGAAGATCTGCGACCAATTTATTACTACTCGTTTTCATAAAACGAATTAATACCCTCCATTTTGGAGGGTTTTTTTAAGGAAAAAATTAATAATATGAGCAAAACGATAGCGAAACTCACTTTTGAAGATGGTTCTGTAGTTGATGGAGAGAGCTTTGGATATGAACGGTCTGTTGCGGGTGAAGTAGTATTTACCACGGGCATGGTCGGATATCCTGAAAGTTTGACGGATCCGTCATATAAGGGTCAAATTTTAGTCTTCACGTATCCCTTGATAGGCAACTACGGTGTGCCCGATAAAAAATTATGGGAATCAGACCGGATTCACACAACTGCTATTATTGTGTCAAACTATATTGATGAAAAATCACACCATCAGGCAAAACAGACACTCGCTGAGTGGCTTCGGGATGAAAAAATACCGGGAATCGAAATAACGGATACCCGCGCGTTGACCCAGAAGATTAGAGAAATGGGAACCATGCTCGGAAAGATAGAATTTGAAAAATCAGTTGATTGGTATGATCCGAATAAGGAAAATCTCTCTGCGTTAGTCTCCGTTGCAAAGCCTACAACATATAGACCTTCTTCAACCGTCCGCCTAAGGCGGGCGGTTTTAATAGATTGCGGGGTAAAGAAAAATATTATCAGATCACTGGTTGCCCGAGGTGTCGAAGTGACCGTAGTTCCGTGGAATTATGATATAGAAACGTTACAAGAAAAGCCTGACGGCGTGATTATTTCTAGTGGTCCGGGAGATCCAAAAATAATGAAAGAAACCATAGCAAATGTAAAAAAAATAGTGCAGGCGCATATCCCGACACTTGGCATCTGCTTTGGAAATCAAATTCTTACACTTGCTGTGGGCGGCGATACGAAAAAAATGAAATTTGGCCACCGGAGTCAAAATCAACCCTGCGAATGCCATACACAACCGGGAAGATTTTATTTAACAACCCAGAACCACGGTTTTGAGGTATCGAAACTACCACCCGGATTTAAACCATGGTTTACCAACGTAAATGATGGAATAATCGAGGGGATTATACACGAAAAAAAACCGTTTATGTCCGTACAATTTCACCCGGAAGCGTGTCCCGGACCAACGGACACGGGATGGGTGTTTGATTATTTTTTGGAACGGATAGTTTAAATATTATAATGATAAAGAAAGTTCTCATTCTCGGTAGCGGCGCTCTCAAGATCGGCCAGGCAGGAGAGTTTGATTATTCCGGATCTCAAGCTATAAAAGCCTTGAAGGAAGAAGGCATAACTTCCGTCTTGATAAATCCAAACATTGCCACTGTACAGACATCAGATTATATGGCCGATGAAGTATATTTTTTGCCCGTCGATCCTTATTTTGTTGAAAAAGTGATAGAGAAGGAAAAACCGGATGGTATTTTTCTTTCTTTTGGCGGTCAGACCGCACTCAACTGCGGAGTTGAACTTCATAAATCCGGAGTATTAAAAAAACATAACGTCTCTATTTTAGGAAGTCCCATTGAATCGATTATCTTAACAGAAGACCGCGAGAAATTTGCAAAACATTTACGTAAAATCCACCGATCAATTCCTCACAGTATTTCAGCAACGACCATGAAAAAAGCTCAACATGGCGCACGGGAAATTGGATATCCCGTCATGATCCGTGCCGCGTATGCGTTAGGAGGCCAGAGCTCAGGTATTGTGCAGAATGAACAAGAACTTACTAAATTATGTGAAGAAGCATTTTCATTTGCGCCGCAGGTGCTGGTTGAACAATATCTGCATCATTATAAAGAAATAGAATATGAAGTCGTTCGGGATAAAAACGATAACTGCATTACGGTATGCAACATGGAAAATTTTGACCCGCTCGGTATTCATACGGGAGAGTCTATCGTCATTGCACCGTCTCAGACTTTAAATAACTACGAATACCACACACTCCGCCAGGCATCTATCGATATTATCCGCAGTTTAGGAATTGTCGGAGAGTGTAATATTCAGTACGCAGTCAGTCCAAATCCGTCTTCTTCATCGTCATTCCCGCGCAGGCGGGAATCTATAAACAATAAACAGGAGATTCCGGATCACGCTTCGCGTGTCCGGAATGACAATAATAATCTCGAATACTACGTCATCGAAGTGAATGCGCGCCTTTCACGTTCATCAGCGCTCGCTTCAAAGGCCACCGGCTACCCGCTCGCGTATGTTGCCGCAAAACTGGCGTTGGGAAAGACGCTCAACGAAATTCCAAATCAAGTCACAAAAGTAACACAGTCATTCTTTGAGCCGGCTCTTGATTATTGTGTCGTGAAGATTCCACGCTGGGATATTGATAAATTCAGAAAAGCTCATGAAAAAATCGGATCTAGTATGAAGTCGGTGGGCGAAGTCATGGGAATCGGTCGTAGTTTTAGCGAAGCGCTTCAGAAGGCGGTCCGTATGCTTGAAATCGGCGTTGACGGGATTACTGATCATTCATATCTGTTTAAAAAAAGTAATGGCAATTTTACTCAACAACAAATTATCGACGAACATATTCTTTGTCCGACACCTCGCAGATTATTCGCGGTAACTTATCTTTTGCAACATAACTACTCTCTTGAAAAGCTGTACCAACAGACAGGAATTGATCCATGGTTTTTGAACAGAATTCATGAAGCTGTTCAACTTGAAAAAAAAATTAATGCAAAAAAATTGTCAGAAATTGATTCAAAACAACTGCGAAAACTAAAACAATATGGTTTTTCTGACCACCGAATCGCTGTAATAACTGGCACGTTAGAGGATCATGTTCGAAACAGAAGAAAAAAGGACCATATTCTTCCTTCAGTGTTTCAAATCGATACGCTTGCGGCCGAATTTCCGGCACAGACGAATTATTTATATCTCACCTACCATGGAAATCATCACGATATTGAACCTCGAGGAGATGAGGGCATCATGGTATTGGGATCCGGACCGTACCGTATTGGTTCTTCGGTAGAATTCGATTGGAGTTGTGTGTCCGCCGCCCGAAGATTAGTTCGCTATAACAAAAAATCAATTATCGTCAACTGCAATCCGGAAACCGTATCTACCGACTATGATGTCAGTGACCGGCTCTATTTTGAAGAATTATCGCTTGAAAGAGTTTTAGATATTTATGATTTTGAAAAATCACACGGGGTTATTATATCGGTGGGCGGACAAACACCGAATAATCTCGCTGTTCCTCTGAAGGAAAATAAGGTGCGGATATTGGGTACTGACCCTGACAATATTGACCGTGCAGAAGATAGAAATACGTTTTCTAAAACACTTGACAAGCTGAACATAAAACAGCCGGAATGGATTCAGGCAACGACGATTGAACAGGCTGAACTGTTTGCACAAAACGTCGGGTATCCGATTCTTGTACGGCCATCCTATGTCCTGTCAGGAAGTGCTATGAGTGTTTGCAGCAACGATGCGGAATTAAAGAATTACCTTGAACGGGCAGTCAGCATCAATAAATCCCGGCCCGTCACGGTCTCGAAGTTCTATGAAGGAGCAAAAGAAATAGAAATTGACGCTGTTGCATGGCGCGGGACGTTGGATGTCTACGCTATATCAGAACATGTCGAGTATGCCGGTGTCCATTCAGGAGATGCAACAATTGTTTTTCCGGCGCAACGCGTATATGAACCAACAAAACAAATCATCCTCGATTATACGCGCAAGCTTGCAAGGACCTATCAGATTACGGGACCGTTTAACATCCAGTTTCTTGCGATCAGAAACGACGTATCCATCATAGAAATGAACTTGCGTGCATCCAGAACATTTCCACTTTTATCGAAAGCAACGGGCATTAACTTTGCAGAAAAAGTCGTTGATGCATTTTTTGATGATGGCCGTGTAGAAAAAGAAGTATTTCCGCCATACACGGTCGTTAAAGTACCTCAATTTTCTTTTGCTCGGTTAACGGGAGCTGATCCCGTGCTTGATGTTGAAATGAACTCAACCGGAGAAGTAGGATGTTTTGGAGATGATGTCGATGAGGCATTTTTAAAATCTATGCTTTCAGTCGGGTATGCGTTTCCGCACAAAAATATTCTGGTATCTATCGGTGATTGGTACAAAGAACAATTCGCATCTAAGCTAGTGCAATTGCATGCGATGGGGTATACGTTGTATGCTACAGAAGGAACGGCTGATTTTATGAAGCAAAAACTGGGTATCCCTGCCATTTCCGTTAAAAAGGGATATGAGGGCGGCAAACAGAATGTTTTGAGTCTTATCGAACAGAAAAAAGTCGAACTGGTCATTAACATTCGGGACCGATGGCATAAATCGGCTGATGCGAAAACATATCGTAAAGAAACGACGGACGGATATCTTATTAGACGTTCAGCATCGGATCATAACATATCGTCATTAACAGATATTAAAAAATCATCTTTGTTTGTATCAGCGCTTTCAGAAAAGAAATTGGCAGATTTGAAAATTAAATCATGGAAAGAATATCTAAGCCTCAACAAATTAAAATGAAAAAAATAAACGGTAACTTTTACCAGAAATCAATCGTCAGCATCGACCAGTTTGATGCACATGACATTGAAAAAGTTTTTGACGTGGCAGATTCGTACAAAAAAGGTCTCGAGAAGGGAACCGTATTTCATGACTTGGAAGGAAAACTTCTAACTGCTTTGTTTTACGAACCTTCATCGCGCACGTTCGGTTCGTTCACAGCCGCAACGCAGCGTCTCGGCGGCGGAATCATTCCAATTCAAGGCGTGCAATTTTCATCTGTTGTTAAAGGAGAGACACTTGAAGATACCATTCGAGTATTTGCCAGCTATTCAGATGCAATTGCACTGCGGCATCCGGAAGAAGGCGCATCAAAACACGCGGCAGAAGTTTCACCCGTACCCATTATTAACGCGGGGGACGGAGTCGGAGAACATCCAACACAGGCACTTTTGGATTTATATACTATTAAAGAACGGCTTGGCAGAACAGAACATCTCTCGATCGCTATGGTAGGAGATTTGAAATACGGCAGAACCGTGCACTCACTTTCAAAACTCCTTTCTCTCTATAAAAATATAGTGATGTATTTTGTTTGCCCCAAAACATCCCAAATGCCCCAAGATATTGTCAATCTAATAAAAAAACGAGGAGTAAAAATAGAGATCGTATCATCTATTCAACCAATAATTGATAAGATAGATGTTCTCTACATGACGCGCGTGCAAAAAGAGCGGATGGATAAGAAGCTGTACGAGAGCATCAAGGACTTATTTATCCTGAACGGCCGAATGGCCGGAAGGATGAAGAAAAAATCAATCATCATGCACCCGCTTCCGAGAATTCATGAAATGACTACT
>MGAO01000016.1:0-720 GCA_001788215.1 Candidatus Roizmanbacteria bacterium RIFCSPLOWO2_01_FULL_40_14
ATTGATAAAGGAGACACGGTGTGGTTTCATGAAACAATGTATCCGCTCCTCCAGGGATATGATTCGGTTGCGATGGATGTCGATCTTGAAATCGGCGGAACCGATCAGACGTTCAACATGTTAATGGGCCGTGAACTGATGCAGAAAATGAAAGGGAAAGAGAAATTCGTTTTAACCACCCCAATGATTTTAGGCACTGATGGACAACAAATGAGTAAGTCGACTGGAAACTGTATTTGGCTTGATGATTCCCCCGAAGATATGTACGGTAAAATTATGTCGATTCCCGATGCGCAAATTGACTCATATGCCGAATTACTGACCAATCTTTCTATTGAAGAATTAAAACAAGAAGAACCGGTTAATCAAAAAAAGAAACTTGCTCGTGCTATCGTTTCTAAATTTCATGGTGTTGAAAAAGCAAACCTCGCTCAGGAACATTTTGAAAAAAAGTTTCAGGAGAAAATACCACAAGAGCATATTGAGTTCCCTCGAACTTTAACGTCTTTAGCTACGATTACTTATATTGATCCTTCTCAAAGCAAAAGCAATGCAAAAAGACTGATTAACCAAGGGGCCTTTGAGGTTAATAATGTCAAGATTATTGATCCAAACAAACAAATTGAGTATCATGAAGGTGACACAATTGCTGTAGGAAAGTTTCTATTTAAACAAGTAAAAAAAATTAAGAACTCATTGGAGTAGCCGCACTTGTGCGGC
>MGAO01000016.1:761-9665 GCA_001788215.1 Candidatus Roizmanbacteria bacterium RIFCSPLOWO2_01_FULL_40_14
CACAAAAGAATATTTGTCATTCTTTCCCTCGTTGCAGGTCTCGGTTTGGTTATATCACCTCTCCTCCTTTTTTTACCGTATCTTTAACCTCTATGTTATAACCATTGTGCGATAATATGCACATGAATCTAGCAACTCCCATTTCACAAATTCCCGGCATCGGGCCGGTCTATGTAAAACGGCTTGAGAAACTTAATATATTTAGTGTGAAAGATTTATTGGAACACTATCCATTCCGCTATGAAGATTATTCGCTGATAACACTGGCTGCACAAGCGCAAGTGGGAGAAACCGTAACTATTCGAGGTACCATTCATTCTGCAAAAAATGAATTTACGCGGAATGGAAAACAAATGCAGAAAATTCAATTGTTCGATGGTACAGGCAGTATGCTTCTTGTTTTTTTCAATCAACCCTATCTGCTTACCTCTCTTACCAATGGAACGGAACTTGCTGCGTCAGGAACCGTATCTTTTTTCGGCAGAAATAAGGCAATGATTTCTCCCGAATATGAACAAATTTTTGGACGTGATCCCATTCATACGGGACGATTAGTCCCGATTTATCCAGAAACAGCCGGCGTTTCATCAAAATGGCTCAGAAGTAAGATAGCACTTCTCCTGAAAAGAATGGGTAACGACGTAGAAGAATTTCTTCCCCAAAACACCCTAAATTCCCAAAACTTAATGGGCTATAAATCGGCAATAAACCAAATCCATTTCCCTGAAAGCCAAGAACAGGCGGGTAAAGCTCGTGAACGTCTCGCCTTTGACGAGCTGTTTTTAACACAGCTCGCCTCACAAATTCGAAAGAGACAATGGAAAGAAGAAAAAACGACCTATCAAATTCGAATTTCGAAGCACGAGGAACGAATAAACGAATTTATTAAAAACTTACCATTTACATTAACGGGAGCACAGAAGAGATGTATCAAAGAAATCCTTTCCGATCTTAGTCAATCAAAACCCATGAACCGGCTTCTCCAAGGTGATGTTGGCAGTGGAAAAACGGTTGTTGCCGCTATTGCCATGTATGCTACACACCTTTCCGGATACAAATCGGTTCTCATGGCACCCACAGAAATACTTGCTCAACAACATTTTCGGACAATTAATAATCTACTTGGATCAATCGGATTGACTGTTGGTCTCATAACCGGGTCGAGAAATCGCAAGTCGTTAAACGGTGACGATAAACCGGATTTCGATGTGATCGTCGGTACCCATGCGCTTCTTTACAACCAAGATTTCGAAAATTTGGCACTCGTCATCATTGATGAGCAACATCGTTTCGGCGTTGAACAACGGGCAAGACTCAAACAAAAAGGTATACACCCCCATCTTCTTTCCATGACGGCAACACCCATTCCTCGTTCTGTTGCATTGGTTATCCATAGCGAACTTGACCTGTCGTATATTGATGAAATGCCCCTCGGCAGAAAATTAATTAAAACATGGCTCGTTCCCAATGAAAAACGTGAAAAAGCGTATGAGTGGATAAAGAATCAGTTACAAATTACGAATTACGAGTTAAAAGTTAACACTAAAACTAATCACAAACTCGTAACTCGTAACTCGAAACTCGTAATTAAAAATCAGGCTTTCATCATCTGTCCTCTCATTGAAGAGTCTGATCATGAATCTTTACAATCAGTTAAAGCCGTTACCGTAGAATTTGAACGGTTACAAAAAAAAGTATTTCGAGATTTAAAGCTGGGCCTATTGCACGGCAGAATTAAATCAAAAGAAAAAGAAGAAATACTTGCCAAAATGAATAGGGGAGCACTCGACATGTTGGTGGCCACACCGGTTGTTGAGGTCGGCATTGATATTCCGAACGCAACGATTATGGTGATTGAGGCAGCTGAACGGTTTGGACTGGCTCAGCTGCATCAACTGCGCGGACGCGTGGGGAGAAATGATAAGCAATCGTATTGTCTTTTATTTACCGAAAGCACCCGTGACACGACTCAAAAACGCCTCCGGTACCTGGAATCAATTAACAACGGCGCAGAGCTGGCTGAAATAGATATGAAACTCAGGGGTCCGGGCGAATTGTTCGGTACGAGACAAAGCGGCTATTCAGAGTTCAAACTGGCTTCACTGACGGATACCGCGCTTATTACAAAAGTAAGAATATCTGTTTCTGATATCCTCCGTAAAGATGTTGTTTTGGCTCCTGGCTTGCATGATCGTATCCAAAATTATATAATACAATCTGTTAATCCAGACTAGCTCAAAGGAACGAATATGGCTTTACCTAAAAAACGACATTCAACACTCAGAAAAGGACGGCGCCGTGCAGCAGTATTGAAAAACTTCATGCACAAATATAATATACCGCGACGGGTAAAGGAATGAAAACACACAAAGATCCCCGACATCTCAAACGAATTCAAACAGTGAGAGAATTATTCGCTGATACATTCCACAAACAACCCACACAAAGTGATATGACCCGATTAATTCTTTCTCATGCACCAGAAATTGACTTATTAATTGGAAAAGGCGCACCTGCCTGGCCCGTTGATAAAATAGGGAAAATTGATTTAGCAATATTGCGCCAGGCAGTATTTGAATTGGCTATCGAGAAGAAAACACCGCCGAAAGTCGTCATAGATGAAGCGGTCGAACTCGCAAAAGAATACGGTAAAGAATCGAGTGCACGATTTATAAACGGCGTGCTCGGTACGATATTCACATGGACCCAAAAGACTTCGTAATTAAAATGACGAATAAGAATCTGCTTAAGCAGGCGTTTATTCATCGTTCTTATCTCAATGAGTCAAAAGAGCCCATTGAATCAAATGAGCGGCTCGAGTTTTTAGGAGATGCGGTGCTGGAATTGATCATCTCCGAACACATTTTTGAGCAATTTAAATCATTCCCTGAGGGAAAGCTGACATTGATTCGTTCCAGTATTGTCAGAACCGAAACATTGGCAAAATCTGCTCAATCGCTGGGACTGGGTAAACGGCTCTTCTTAAGCAAAGGTGAAGAAGAGAATAAAGGACGTGAAAATCCCTCTATTCTGGCCAATACCTACGAAGCATTCTTGGGTGCGCTCTATCTTGATCAAGGATGGGATATCGCAAAAGAGTTCGTATATAAAACACTTATCCCTTTTATACCCGAAATTTTGGAGAAAAAATCGTATCGGGATGCTAAAAGTCATTTGCAGGAATTGGTGCAAGAGCAGCTTAAAATAACACCCATATACCGGGTCTTAAAAGAGCAAGGACCTGATCATGATAAATTATTTATGGTTGGCGTATTTGTCGGAAATGAAAAAATAGGAGAAGGGGATGGCAAAAGCAAACAAGAGGCTGAAGGAAATGCGGCCAATCAGGCGCTCAAAAAGTATCAACAGTCCTGATCAAATTTGCAAAGCAGAGATTAGTTTGATAGAATACTTCACAGCAGTCATCGCGATCCCGCAGAATGCGGGACATGACAATTTTTAATGCTCGTAATTAGATTACAACCAACCGGCCGCGTAAAACGAAAATCCTACCGTATTGTCGTGGATGAAAAACGAAGCAAACTCGTCGGTCGATCGGTAGATGACTTGGGTTACTATAATCCTTCAGAAAATCCTGTCAAACTCAAATATGATAAGGAAAAACTGACGAAATGGGTAGAGCAGGGGGCTCAAATTTCAAATGCCGTATCGAAATTAATTTCTACTGAAGCGTCGCAGAAATAGTAGAAGTAGTTTCCATTAAATCTTCTTTTCCAACCTCAACCCCATCAAGAATGAGATCTTCAAATCGCCGAGCCTGTTGTAACTTTGAAATAAATTCTATTTGACTTTGACCTTGTTCCACGATAGCTTGTCCGGATACTATGTTTGGTGGTTGAATGTAATAATAGGTCGCTAAATCTATAACCAAATCAACAGATTCTGTATTCTCTCCTTCTTGAACTTCTGGTACCGTCCAGGAAAGATTCAAAATATCAAAGATTCTACTGGTGTTCGTTATCTCTTGAATAATAGCATCAGCAGCTTCTTCATTTTCTGCCTTAATTTCCATAGCGAACAATACTTGCTGTACCCCTGTCTGACCCTCTTCAATAGCTTCTTTCTCCTGTTGCAATACGCCGGGAGCTAGTGAAATAGGACTCACTTCTTCAAGACCCTCCATTTTTGCAAGACCTTCATACGTTACTATTAACGTAACGACATCATTTTCTGACGGTAATGCATAATTTATAATTTCTTCTTCAACTGCGAGAGAAGAGCTCGCCAATTCTACTAAATAATTTGCATAGCTTGATAAACTTGCAAGTTCAGTCTCTTTTTGACTAATTTCAGCGCGCAACGCAACAATTTTTTGGTACGTCGGAACAAAAAAATTCACTACCAGAAGAATAAAAATAATACCTTCTGTTATAAAAACCATAATTCCCACATAGTCGCGGAGTGTTGTTTGGATATCACTAGTAGCTGTTTTTAAATTCATAAATTTTGTTGATCAGTGTCCGGACTAGCTGAAGAAAACGTTATGGAGAAGACTACTGCATATTCTCCCTCTTCAGTAAGCGAAGTTGACGTAACTATAACACTCGATAATCCTTGTCCTTCAAAACCAAGTAGTGTATCAATAGTATCTTCCAGTTCAACTGAAGTGGGTACTATCACGGTCAAGTTCATTTCTGCAATGTTGGTTGCAAATGCCTGCTCTTGCGAAAACGTGATATCGCTCACTTTCCGCGCTTCAACACTGACGACTCCTGTTTTTTCAATGCTGATTGATTCGATAGCGATGCTAAATCCAAATAGTTGTTGGGCATCTTCAATGGCCTTTAAGTAGTCAAACTTTTCATTATAGATTCGCTGTATCTCATTTGTTTTAGCAACTAATACACTCTTTCTCTCTTCAACATCGTTATATGACGCTATTACCGCCTTTTGATCAATAATTTCTCTATCGAGCAATTCGACCTCTTTCGTAAGAATAAACTGATAGGCATAGGCACCACTGGCGCCAAGAAGAAGGAGAATTATAAAGAGGACGGATACGTTTAAAACAGTACGACCCTCCGCCCGTCGTCCGGCGGGTCGTTTTTTCTGCTTTTTATTGACCAGAAGGTTTATTTTTAATCCCATGAGAGTATGATCAGATCAGGTTACATCCCGTATCGCAAGACCAGTTGCAACCGAAAACAGACTTTCAAATCCCTTAAATTGGGATAGTACAGCCTGATCAGCCGGAAATTTAAGCCACGGATTACCGATGACGGTTTCGACTTGAATGCGGTTCTGCAGAAAAGCAGAGAGTCCGGGAAGCAACGCGCCTCCTCCGATAAGGATAATACGCGAGATAACATCTTGCGGAAATCGCTCTTTAAAAAAAGTCATACTGCCGGTAACTTCCTGCACAAAGGGCTCGATGAGTTGTGACAGAATATCCGCAATTTTACCTTCCATTTGTTGGGGGTCGAGTCCGTACGTACGTTTATATTCCTCGGCCTGAGCAACCGCAAGATTGAGTTCGGTGGAAAGTGCTTTGGTAAGTGCGTTTCCCCCCATACTAATCGGCCGCACGAGTGATAAATGTTCGCCATGCAGTACATACACGGTCGTTGTAGAACCACCAATATCGAGAAGTACCGAGTTTATATTCTGCTCTTGATAGATACGTAAAATAGATAAGGCTTCGTTTTCGATAGCATCAATCCGAACTCCCGCTTTTGAATAGAGAGCAGAATACTTTTCAATAAGCCGAGTAGGAGAGGCTACTAACAATACCTCCATTTTGCCGTCATATTTATTTATGATGGTTGAATCCATCGAAACTTCATCGAGAGGAAGAGGAATATAACGCTCAGCTTCCCATTGCAGTGCCTGGTTGAGTTCTTTTTCGGAAAGTGCCGGCGTTTCTATAATACGAGTGAATACTTGCGATTCGAGAAGCGATATGGCAGTTTCTCCGCCCTTAATCCCACTTTCTCGTAATACCTGTTTGAGCATCTGCGCTATTTCTTCCATATCGACATCCGATTCAGAAATTATAGATGTTTTCAGAGGTGCAACTACTGCCCGAACAACTTGTGGCTGTTTATTGCGGAGTTCCACTTCAACAGCTTTAATTTGTGTGCTTCCAATATCTATACCAATCATAGAATTCAGTTAAAAGTTTGTAAATGACGCGTGCATTTTTGTCATTCCCATGGATTCCCGCTTTCGCGGGAATGACACTGAAACTCGTAACTTACAAACTCGTAATTCGTAACTTTGTATCTTGTATTATGCTACCATATTTTGCTATTTTGTAACACGCCCTGCGCTATATAGAACGTAATCAAAATACGCAGGGATCTCATAGCGCCATTTGATAGCGGATATGCGTTTGACGACACTCTGCGACCCTTCACCGGATCCTCTCACCACTCCGCGTGAGTCGATAATACGCCCTTGAACGGGGAAAGCCGTATAGTTTGAAATAGTAAGATCGGTGATATCAAAGTTAATTGGGTGGATCCGCACCAGTCCAAGGCGATTGCTATAGGGCGCTGATGAAGTATCAATAGTAATCAGAGGAGTTCCGGGTGTTACCGTATGGAGTTCACGATCAACACTTATCAGGACGGGCGCCCCCGAATCTAAATCGTAAATCCGTATCGTTTCGACGAGTAAATTTTGTGTCATATCCGACCACTTAAACGTCAACCGAAAGCTGCCGCTGTACAAACTATTTCCAGCGGCTCCATCAAAAGGATCTTCTGCTGCGATGTATTGATTTAACCATATCGTTTTCGTATTTCCGGCGTCGATGCTTCCCCGGGAGAAAGAAGTTGCTGATGAAGTGGGAATATTTGTAAATTCATACCAATAATATGCATTGCTCGGGGTCCCGTCTGCGTGAGTAATAGTACAGGGAGTTCCAGGGTAATCATCACAGAGAGGATCCGTATAATCCATGAATTGAAAACTGAGCTGTTCTAACCCTTGCTCCAATCCCGCCTCAGCAGCATAGAGCGCCTGTGATCCTTCAACTCCTTCGGAGGATATACGAACGTCCGTGACGGTCCGGCTGATGGTAGAGGCGGTTATCGTGACGACTACGGCAGTGATAAGGATGATGATGAGAGCCGCTTGTCCGCTGTTGTAGTTTTTCATGGTGCTAATTCCTCCCATTCTGAAACAGATTCTTCCCGGAGTTGAACAGGGACTCTAAATAGTAATTCCGGATTATAAATAAATTGTTCTGTGGGATTAGCGATAGGAGTGTTTTTTTGAAGCCGAAAATAATTATGTGAAATAAACACCCCTGTACCTCTTAATTGACTACCGTTACCTGCTAATGTACGAATAAAACCATTTGCTATATACACTCCCATAACACTTGATACGGTCCGCGATATGGCTACATTTTGACTTACAATAAAAACAACTGATCGATCACTGGCATGTGTAATATTTTCATCGATGTTTAAATTTCCATTTACGAAAACCGTTATGTTGCCACTATCAATATTTAAGCTTCCACAGGGCGTTCCAGACTGACTTGCTTGAACGGTTAGATCTCCGTTTACCAAAATTATCCTGTTCAATGCATATGAAATTATAAGCTGACCAAGCGGAGTATTTGCACAGATATTATTATACCCACCAGGAGCCGTCTCGTGATCTATCTGTAATAGATAGTTAAAATTATATTTACTCACAACATCTTTAATAGTATCCGGATTCAGTCTTCTTACCCATAGAGGGGGGTTTGGTGGAGCGCTTTGAGAGCCTGCTCCATAACCCTGAGGAGTACTATCTATATATGTAACTATCCCTGATTCTATGTTTGGAGAACTAATTGCCTGTGAAAAATATGTTGCTGCTGGAGTAATATTCGGGTTAAATTGTGCTCCACCCACATGCACATCTCCTCCCTGTGTCGTGAAATAGGCAGCAGATACCGTGCGGACAAGAAAAAATACTCCTGTCAAAAAAAGCACTCCACAAATAAAAACACTCATTATTCTTTTCATAGAACATTATCGTAAACTCACGGTCGTACGAAAATCCATCGTGGCAAAACCTTCTGCTCTGTTTGGATTGGTTGTATTATTTATGTGTTCAAGGATAAAGGTGATAGTAACCACCGGATATACTCCGGTATTGTCGCAGGTGAATGCAAGAGAATTTACTCTGACTTTTTCGCCCGTTAATTTGTTGACATTTGTTCCCGTGGTACCCGTAATGGCATCCGTTGAGATTTGAAATGTCGTGGTCGATGTTCCATCAGGATTAATAGTTGTAATACTGCTGCTTGCATTGCACGTCACACTTTCCGCCTCACGGATCGTTTTTTCCATAATTTCCATAGCCACACTCCCGCTCTGTTTTACGTCTTTAAGTGATTCTTGTTTGAGCGTCCCGCGCAATATGTTGAAAAATATAGAATTGACCAAAAGAGCAAAAATGGCAAATATGGCAACCGCGATAAGCGCCTCAATAAGAGTCAATCCTTTTTGAAAACGTCTGTTAGTCATTTCTATTGGTAAGAATAGTTGTTAATACGGTATTAACGTCTCTATTGAGCTCTGTCCACTCTATCGTCACGGTGACCCTGCATAAACCGATCGTTGCACATGGGCTAGGATTTGTATTAATACTTCGTATAAACGTAGTACCGTTCTGAATTGTGTTGTTATTAATATTACAGCATCCATTACGAACACTCGTGATTCCGTTGTTATCACGCGCGATGCGTGCAAGTTCGATTCCTTCTTCAGCAAGAAAGCGCGACTGGATTTTATGTACTGAGTATTGAGAATTTGAAAGTCCCGAGCGCATCGCGACAACCATTCCCATAATAAGAAGTATAGACATTGCCAAAGCAAAGAGGACCTCCGCGAGAGCTTGCCCGCTGTTGCCCTGCCCGAAGCTGCTGCATCGCTGCAGGCG
>MGAO01000016.1:9692-14146 GCA_001788215.1 Candidatus Roizmanbacteria bacterium RIFCSPLOWO2_01_FULL_40_14
AGGTGCGATTAGAAATAAACATACGATCATGTTGGGCAGGAAACAAAACCTTCATCAATGATTTCCCCAAATTCAGTAACGGTTATCTTATATTGTGAATTTGGCGTTGCGGGAAGATTGCTCTCTAAACAGTATATGATGTCAGGATAGTCCTGCTCTAGTCCTGTGGCTGGATCTATTCCAGAAATTTTTATAGAACTTTTTCCCGCTTCAAAGAGAATTCGTCCACCAATATTTGGAGAATTATTGATATAATGTTTAATCGTCACACCCTCAGGAAGCCCAACACGCTGGGGGTTTGCCGGAAACGGCGTGACACCGCCAGTCGTATCCGGTCCGCATGATCCATAGAGTAAATATTCGTCAATGGGGCCAGGCGTACTTTCATCCGGACTGAAACACCATCCGGCAAGAGGTACCGTAGAAGTGCCTTCTTTACAAAGAGTAATGTCCTTTTCACCGGAAAGTGCCCGCTGTTGGATAAGCTTAAAATTATTTTTTAGCTCGAGCGCTACCTGCTCAACTACCTGGCGTTCATTAAATGAAACATACGAAGCCGTCCCCACACCCACCGCGGTACCTAAAACGGCAAGAGTAATCAGTATTTCAACTAATGTAAAACCTTTTTTAAATATATTCATAAATTATCTACTGAGGATTGCATACTTCATACAGTGTCCCGTTTTCTAACCGAACTGATAGTTCATACGCACAACAAGTATTATCCTGACAGTTTATTTGACGGTTACACAAATTCCTGTATGTGCTATTACATGACACTGTATACAAATAATTGTTTCCCGGAACAGGATCAACGGGCCATTCATCCAGGTAATTCGGGACTAAGGATGGAATTTGTCCGGCAGTCTTGTATTGTCCCGTGTCCGCCCGGAATTTCTCAAGTGCAGATTGTATCCGTACCAAATCTGCCATACGCTTCTGATCCCGACCCCGAGGTAACTGATGTACATAGGTAGTCGCACCTATTACGGCTATGACTGCCATGACGGCTACCGCGATTAATAGCTCAGTGAGTGAAAAACCTGATCGCCTCATGTCTAAAAATAGTAATACGGAACAATAAATTGCTCTATAACAGCGGGAACGAGATCAAATAATA
Source organism: Candidatus Roizmanbacteria bacterium RIFCSPLOWO2_01_FULL_40_14 (assembly GCA_001788215.1). GTDB lineage: Bacteria > Patescibacteriota > Microgenomatia > 2-01-FULL-40-14 > 2-01-FULL-40-14. The sequence continues at coordinate 10,813 of MGAO01000016.1, forward strand.
CTATCAACGTGCCAACTACTAAAAATGGCCCAAAAGGAACTGTCTGACCAAATTTTTTCCTCTTACTTAAAATCAGAATAGCAGAGAGAATTGCACCTGTCAAGAAAGCAATGTATAACGCGATAATAACTCCCGGTGATCCTAATAGAAGTCCCATAACAAAGGCAAATTTCACATCCCCCATACCCATCCCGCGGCCTTTAGTAATAAAAACAAGAAACAGGAAAAACATTGCTGATCCAGCCGCCGATAACAAGTAATTTATATATGATAGGGAAGTGGGGGATAGGAACCAGAGAAGAACTCCAGTAATGCCAACCAAAATCGTTAAACTATCCGGAATGATTTTATGTTTAAGATCAATGAAGAAGATGACCATTAAACAAGAAACAATAATTAAATAAATTGATAGCTTAATAATTTCTATACCTAATACCTGATACCTAATACCTGATACCAACAGTACAGCTGTTAATACAAACATCGTGCCCGTTAACAATTCTACTAAGGTGTTACGAAAGTCGATTTGCTTCTTACAATACCGGCACTTGCCTTTCAGAAAAACCCAGGAAATCACGGGTAGTAAGTCGTACCATGCAAGTACGTGCTTGCAATGATCACATTTGGAACGCCCTTTTACAATTTGTTCTTCCCGCGGCAGGCGATCTATGAGAACATTGAGAAATGAGCCAATGAAGAGACCGAGGATAAAAAGAAACACAAGTATCATGTATGAAGTATCAAGTATAACGTATGGAGAGTCAAGCGCTACTGGTGATAAATCTGCACGTGAGTTCCTATATCTTTAAAGAGATAATAATCATCTTTCTCTTCATAAATCACTCGATAGTCATTATTTATTGAAAACGCTCTATTTTGCGTCATTACACCTTTCAAAGCATGATCATGTACCGATGTAGGATCTTGGAGAAACGTATCGACTGCATCAACGAAATCCTCATTTAATAGATCATTTTGCGCAATACGTTCTTTATAATGCCGGTCGAAACGTTTTGTTCGTTTAATCGGCTTCATCTTCTATATTTTGTATCAACTCTTTTGCGTTATATGAGGGTTTTTGTGTATGTTTTTTTTCTTTCCGATAGAATTCTATTTCATCACGTATATACATTTTCTCGACGTTTAATGGTAGCCTATATAATGTCTTTATTGCTTTTTGTACTTTTTTCCCACTCAAATACTTTTCCACTTCGTGTGAAACTTGTGTTTTGATATATGTTTTTACCGGCTCGGATAACGTAATCTGTGTCATATATAAGAATTGTACTGCGCGTTCTAAGGACTGTCAAATAAAGAAGATTTCTCTTCTTTCTCAGTATTCTTTTTATCAATTGATGCCATACTTTTTCTCAATATTTTTACGTCAGATTGTAATCGACTTTGACTCATTCTCATGTAATCTTGTATATCGGCAACACGTGCAACATGAGTGCTCATTTCGTATACCCATGTGTTTAACTCATCTATCTGAGAACCCAGGCGATCAATCTTCTCACCAAGAAGCTCCAAATCGCTTTTTGTTTTATCTACTGCCATGGACCCACTATAAATCAATTATTTGCATAAGTCAATGAGAATTTTTGTGTATTCTTTCCAAAAAAAACTAAACTTAGCGGCTAAGCCAAGTCTAGTTTTTTTGATTGTAGATCAATAAAACAGTAGTCTTATATACCACAATCCATACCTGCGGCATTAGTACCTACTCCTGTCTCAAAATTATCTACCTGAGCTGCAGTCCCTCCATCAGAGAGAAGCTCAATACTCTTATCAGATTCTAAGTATGTACAAAGCTCGTAATTACCTGTATTAACATTAACAGCAAATCCATATCCGAATAATCTACTAGCTCGTACACCTGCAATCGTTGTCAGGGCAGGAGACTGTCTGTCATTTAATGGATCTAAGGGGACCTGTTTTAAATAATCACACAAATCCACCGTCATCCAGTTGCCTGCTGCGCAGGGTTGACTTCTAATTTGACCATCACCCAAAGATGTACCCGCAGTTAAAGTTCCTAGAGCAGAACCTTGCATTCCATTATCATTAATGAACGCTTCTACTGCCGCAGTTAATCGTGCCATATCTTGAAGTCGCGCACCATCTCTCGATCTTCTCTGTGCTTCTATCGGATTGATAGCAATAAGGGCGGCAATAGCCAAAATGGCTATAATACCCACAACAACTAACAGCTCGATAAGGGTAAAACCGTTATTTTTACTCATATCCTTATCTCACCTCCCCGAATTAATTTTATAAGCATTAAAGTCAGCATAGAGTAAATACCGTAGGGTGTCAAGAGAGGACTCAAAACGCCTGAGTCAGCTGATACATCGGCATGACGATTGAAAATACTAAAAATCCAACACCAATACCGAGGACACCGAGAATAATGGGCTCAAGAGAGGCCGTTAACCGTTTTACTTTTTCTGAGGCAGTCGCTTCAAAATAGAGAGAGATACGGCCGAGTGTCTCATCCATCTTTCCGGTCTGTTCTCCCACAGTCACCATTTGCCCAAAGATGGGTGGGTAGATCGGGTTTGCGGAAAGAAGTGCTCCCAATTGAAATCCTCGTTCTACTTTTTTTGCCGCATCTCTAATACCATTGGCGTATTGTTGCGAGGCAAGTGCATCCGAGACAATCTCCAGTGATTCTAAAATGGGTACGCCCGCACTGATCAAAAGTGAGAGCGTACGGGTCAGTTCAGTCATAATGGTATCTTTTTTGAGAGAGCCCCAAACGGGAAGATTGAGCGTAATGACATCTAAAATACGAATGCCCACTTCTGATCGTTTAAATTGCGGGATCCAGAATACAATAACCGCAACAGCTATCAGGATTGCCCACCAAAAGTTAATGATAAAGTTTGACGTACCAATCATGATTTGGGTCGTGAGGGGAAGTTCTACATCAAACGACTTATAAATTTCAGTAAGCTGGGGAACAACATATACCATCATCATCGTTGCCAGCCCTACCATACCAATGACGACAATGGACGGATAAATCATAGCCGTTTTGATTTGCGCCCGAAATGACCGCTCTGCTTCAAGATTATCTGCTAAACGAAGGAGTACGGTGTCAAGTTTTCCCGATTCCTCACCGGCGGAAACCAGCGCCGTATAAATTTTGTTAAATTGTTTTGGATGTTTTGCTAAGGCTTTTGCGAGCGTTCCACCGCCCTTAATTTCCCCCAATACATCAGCTACTATTTTTTTAAATGCGGGATTTCCCCGAGCTTCTTGCTCGAGTAGTGACAAAGATTCAACGAGCGATAATCCGGCGTTTAACATAGTTGCCAACTGCCGAGTAAAC